>CAXTTR010000034.1:0-13911 GCA_964247215.1 uncultured Sphingomonadaceae bacterium | reverse complement strand
CTCGCCGCACACCACGATCTCGTCAGGTGTCCGCATCTTTGGGCAGTTCAAAGCGGCGGCAACTGCAGCGTGCAATCGGTTTAGGATAGCCGGGTCAGCAGCGCGGCTAGCGGTTGTCGCCGACCCGATCAGCACCAGACAGCCCACCAGCATCGCTCGCTGCACGCCACCCTCCTACGTCGGCCTCGCGGCCTTTTCCGCCAGCCCCGACCCGCCCTCACGCCGATCGAGTTCGGCGCGCACATCATCGAGCGACACCTCGGCATCGGCAAGCAGCAACAATAGATGAAACACCGCGTCCGCCGCCTCGCCGATCAGCGCGGTGCGGTCCTGCGCCACTGCGGCGATCACCGTCTCGACGGCTTCCTCGCCGAATTTCTGCGCCAGCTTGAGGCGGCCCTTGGCACTGATCTTCGCCACGTAAGACAGCGCCGGATCGCCGCCACGCTTGGCGAGGATCACCGCGTAAAGACGATCGAGCGTATCCGTCATGCGCGCACCCTGATCCCCGCTGTCGCCATGCGCGCCTTTGCATCCGCCACGCTCGCCTCGCCGAAGTGGAAGATCGAGGCTGCGAGCACCGCGCTGGCGTGGCCGTCGCGCACGCCCGCGACGAGGTCGTCGAGCCCGCCGACACCGCCGCTCGCCACCACCGGTACCGGCACCGCATCGGCGACGGCGCGGGTCAGCGCGAGGTCGTAGCCGCTCCGTGTGCCGTCGCGGTCCATGCTGGTCAGCAGGATCTCGCCCGCGCCCGCCTGCGCTGCGGCAACGGCATAGGCAACCGCGTCAAGCCCGGTCGGAGTGCGGCCGCCGTGGGTGAAGACCTCCCAGCGGCCCGGCGACACGGCCTTGGCGTCGACCGCGACGACAATGCACTGGTCGCCGAAGTGCCGCGCGAGTTCGGCGATCAACGCCGGGCGCAGGGCAGCGGCGGTATTGACCGCGACCTTGTCGGCCCCGCTCAATAGCAGCGCGCGCGCATCCTCGACCGAGCGGACCCCGCCGCCGACGGTCAGCGGCATGAAGCACACGTCCGCCGTACGCCGCACGACGTCGAGAATGGTGCCGCGCGCCTCGTGGCTGGCGGTGATATCGAGAAAGGTCAGCTCATCGGCGCCCGCGGCGTCATAGGCGCGCGCCGCCTCGACCGGGTCGCCGGCGTCGCGCAGGCTGACGAAGTTGACACCTTTTACGACGCGCCCGCCAGCGACGTCGAGGCACGGGATGACGCGGACGGCAAGCATCTAGGCGATGAGCCGGAGCGCATCGGCGAGCGTCAGGCGGCCGTCGTACAGCGCGCGGCCGCAGATGACGCCCTCGATGCCGCCAGTCGTGCCGCCCTCGCTCGCATAGGCGCGTAACTGCACGATGTCGTCAGGCCCGGCGACGCCGCCGCTGGCGATCACCGGAATGGCGCAGCCCTGCGCCAGTGCGACGGTCGCCTCGACGTTGACGCCGCGCAGCATGCCATCGCGGCCGACGTCGGTGAACAGCAGCGCAGCCACGCCGGCATCGGCGAACCGCGCCGCGAGCTCGGCGACGCTGACGGTCGACACGCTCGCCCAGCCGCGTGTCGTGACCATGCCGCCGCGCGCGTCGACGGCCACGACGATGCGGCTTGGGTGCTCGCGGGCCGCGGCGCGGACGAGGTTAGGGTCGTCGAGCGCGGCGGTGCCGAGGACGACCCGGCTCACGCCCGCCGCAAGCCAATGATCGATGCGCTCGCGTGTGCGAATACCGCCGCCGAGCTGGATGCGACCGGGGAACGCGGCGACGATCGCAGCGACCGCGGCGCTGTTGACGCCGGCTCCTGCAAATGCGCCGTCGAGGTCGACCACGTGCAGCGCGGTCGCGCCCTGCCCGGCGAAACGCTCCGCCTGCGCGGCCGGGTCGTCAGCGTAGATCGTCGCTCGCGCCATATCGCCTTCGGCGAGGCGCACGACCTGCCCGGCCTTGAGGTCGATCGCGGGCCAGATCGTGAAGCTCACGGTCGCCACCCGAGAAAACCGGCGAGGAAACCCAGCCCGTAGGCCTGGCTCTTCTCCGGATGAAACTGCACGCCGAGAATGTTGTCGCGCCCGACGACGCTGGCGAACGCACCGCCGTGATCGGTGGTGGCGAGGCAATGCGCCGGATTGCTGACGTCGAAGCGGTAGCTGTGGACGAAGTACGCGGTTCCGGCGAAACTCGGCAGCACCGCGTGGGGGGCTGTCTCGACGACCTCGTTCCAGCCCATGTGCGGAATTTTGAGCGTCATATCATCGGGTGTCAGCCGGGTGACAGCGCCCGGCAGCCAGCCGAGCCCGGCGTGGATGCCATGCTCATGGCCCTCGTCGGCGAGCAGCTGCATGCCGACGCAGACGCCAAGGAACGGCACGCCGCGTTCCAGCACCGCCTCGCGCAGCGCACCTTCCAGCCCCGAGTGGCCGCGCAACGCGCCGATGCACTGCGCGAAGGCGCCGACGCCGGGGAGGACGATCCGGTCCGCTGCGGCAACGACCGCCGGATCGCCGCTGACCGTCACCGCGCCGCCGGCCGCTTCGAGCGCCTTCGCCGCCGAGCGCAGGTTACCCGCCCCGTAATCGACGACGACGACCGGCTCAGGCAAGCTCACCGCCGAGCGTGCCTTTCGTCGACGGCACCGCGCCCGGCTTGCGCGGGTCGAGCTGCACCGCCATACGAAGTGCCTTCGCCAAGCCTTTAAAACAGCTCTCGACGATATGGTGGTTATTGACTCCGTACAGCGTCTCGATGTGGAGCGTCAGCCCGGCATTGCCCGCGAACGCCGCGAAGAACTCCTTGAACAGCTCGGTATCCATCTCGCCGATGCGCGGCTGCGTGAAGCCGCTACGCCAGACCAAATGCGGCCGCCCCGAAATATCGAGCGCGACGCGGGTCAGCGTCTCGTCCATCGGGATGTAGGCGTGGCCGTAGCGGGTGATACCGCGCCGGTCGCCAAGCGCCTGCGCCACCGCCTGCCCGAGCGCGATGCCGCTATCCTCGGTGGTGTGGTGGGCGTCAATATGAAGGTCACCGTCAGCCTTCAGATCGATATCGATCAGCGAATGCCGCGACAGCTGCTCGAGCATGTGATCGAGGAAGCCGATCCCAGTTACGACCTTGTACACACCGCTGCCGTCGAGGTTGACGGTGACGTCGAGCCTCGTCTCATTGGTATGGCGGTTGATGGTGGCGCTGCGCATAGTCGCTCCGATTCGTGCGCGGGTTAGAGCATGGGCAGCGGGGCGGCAAGCGCGGCCGCTGCGGCTGTCTACGCCGGAACCTGCGCGTTCTCGGCTAGCGCCTCACCCGCCAGGTGCAGCGAGCCGGTGATCAGCACCACCGGCGGCCGCGCACGGTCGCTGCCCTTGGCGATGCTGCCGAGCGCGTCGGCGATGCTGGCGGCGGGCTGTCCGGCCAGCCCCGCCGAAGTCGCATAGCGCGCCAGCCGCTCGGGCGGGTGCGCGTCATGCCCGGCGATCGGCACGGTGTAGGTCGCGGTGACCCGGCCGGCGAACGGCTTGAAGAAGCCGGGCGCGTCCTTGGTGCTGAGCATGCCGAGCACGAGGTAGAACGGCCGCTCGCTCAGTGCGTGACTGCGGAACGCGTCAGCGATGACGCGCGCCGCGGCCGAATTATGTCCGCCGTCGAGCCATAACTCGCTGCCCGGCGGCAAGCGGCCCAGCAGCGGCCCGCGGTCGAGGCGCTGTAGTCGCGCCGGCCACTCGGCCCAGCCCATCCCGGCGCGCAACGCCGCCTCGGGCACCGTTACCGCGTGCTGCGCGCGGATCATGGCCACCGCGAGCGCGGCGTTGTCGAGCTGGTGCGCGCCCTGTAACCGCGGCAGCGGCAGGCTGAGCTTGCCCGCGGCATCGCGGTAATGCAGCCCGCCCTCGTACGGCGCGGCGTCCCAGTCCTCGCCGCGGGTCAGCAGCCGTGCGCCCGCCAGTCCGGCGACTTCAGCGATACGCGCCGTCACGGTCTTGGGATGGCGCGCGCAGACCAGCGGCACGCCGCGCTTGGCGATGCTGGCCTTCTCGCGCGCGATGTCGAGGATCGAGTTGCCCAGCCACGCCTGATGATCGAGGCCAAGCTGCGCGATGCCGCAGACGACCGGGTTGGGAATAACGTTGGTGGCATCCAGGCGCCCGCCCATGCCGACTTCGAGGATGCACGCATCGGCGGGCGTACGCGCGAAGGCGAGGAACGCCGCCGCGGTGGTCAGCTCGAAGAAGGTGATGCTGGCGGTGCCGTTCGCATCGAGCACATCGCGCAGTGTGGTGATCAGCGTTGCGTCGTCGATGAGGCTGCCCGCCAAGCGCATGCGCTCGTTGAAGCGCACGAGGTGCGGCGAGGTGTAGACGTGGACGCGCTGGCCCGACGCCTCGATGCAGGCACGCAGGAACGCACAGGTCGAGCCTTTGCCGTTGGTCCCGGCGACGTGGAACACCGGCGGCAGCTTGCGCTCCGGGTGGCCGAGCCGCTTGAGCAAGCGCTCCAATCGCTCGAGCCCAAGGTCGATCTCGGCGGGATGCAGCTTGAACGCCGCCGCTAGCAGCGCATCGAGCACCGGATTATCGGAACGCGCTGCTTCCACCTAAGCGGCCGCAAGCACCGGGCGCATCAGCATGCTCACCAGCTTCGCCAACGTTGCACGCAGCTCATGACGCGGCACGACCATGTCGAGCATGCCGTGCTCAAGCAGGTACTCGGCGCGCTGGAAGCCTTCGGGGAGCTTCTCGCGGATGGTCTGCTCGATGACGCGCTGCCCGGCGAAACCGATCAGCGCGTTGGGCTCGGCCAGCGCGATATCACCGAGCATCGCATAGCTCGCGGTGACGCCGCCGGTGGTCGGGTCGGTCATCACGACGAGATACGGCAGCCCGGCCTCGCGCAGCTCGGCGAGCGCGACGGTGGTGCGCGGCATTTGCATCAGCGACAGGATGCCTTCCTGCATGCGCGCGCCGCCCGCCGCGGTGAAGACGATCAGCGGCGCGCGTGCCTTGATCGCCGCGGCGGCGGCGGTCAGGAACGCCTCGCCGACGCCCAGCCCCATCGAGCCGCCCATGAAGGCGAAGTTCTGTACCGCGACGACGACCGCGACGCCGCCAAGGCTGCCGGTCGCCACCGCCATCGCCTCGTCATCGCCGGTCGCCTCGCGCGCCGCCTTGAGCCGGTCGATGTAACGCTTCTGGTCGCGGAACTTGAGCGGATCCTCGGGCACGCGCGGCACATCGAGGCGCTCGTGGACGCCGTCGTCGAATACCTGCGCGAACCGCACGGCCGGGCCGATGCGCTCGTGATTGCCGCAGCGCGGGCAGACGTGCAGTGCCTCCTCGAACTCCTTGGTGTACAGCATCGCGCCGCATTTTGGGCACTTGTGCCACAAGTTCTCGGGCGTCGAGCGGCGGCTGAGCATTGAGGTCAGCTTGGGGCGCAGGCGGGTGAGCCAGCTCATGCAGCGGTCTCGGTGATCCGGGCGACGGCGAGGTCGCTTGCGGACGGGGCGGCAATGCGCGCGCCAGCGACGGCGCCGGCGAGGCTGCGGACGAAGCCCTCGACCTGCTCGGGCAAATCGTTGGCGCGCGCGATCGAGGCCGCGCCGATCATCGAGACAATCGCCGAGCCGACGACGACACCGTCGGCATGGCGCGCCACGGCGGCGGCTTGGGCGGGCGTCTTGATGCCGAAGCCGACCGCGGCCGGCAGCGGCGTCGCCGCTTTCAGCCGCGCAACCGCATGCGCGATGTCGTGATCGGTGGCCGATGCCGCGCCGGTGACGCCCGCGACGGCGACGTAATAGACAAAGCCTGAAGCACCGCCAAGTACCGTCGGCAGCCGGGCGGCATCGGTCGTCGGCGTCGCGAGGCGGACGTTGTGCAGGCCGTGCGCGGCCAGCAACGGTGCGAGTTCGCCGTCCTCCTCGGGCGGCAGGTCGACGACGATCGTGCCGTCGAGCCCAGCTGCAGCCGCATCGGCGGCAAAGCGCTCGGGGCCGTAGGCAAGGATTGGGTTGAAATAGCCCATCAAGATCAGCGGCGTGTGTGCGTCGGCGCGGCGGAACTCGGTCACCATCGCCAGCACCGCCCGGAGCGTCGTGCCGCTGTCGAGGCTACGCAGATTGCCCGCCTGGATCGCGTCGCCGTCGGCCATCGGATCGGTGAACGGCATGCCGATCTCGATAATGTCCGCGCCGCCGGCGACGAGCGACCGCAGCACCCGCGCCGAAGTGTCGAGGTCGGGATCACCGGCGGTAACGAAGGTGATCAGCGCGGCGCGGTGCTGCGTGGCGCAGGCGGCAAAGCGGCGCGAAAGGCGGTCTATCAAAGCTCCCCCTCCCCACTCGGGGAGGGGGCTGGGGGGAGGGAACTGGCGCAAGATGCGGTGTTGTGTGGTCGCGAGGGCCCTCCCCCCGGCCCCCTCCCCGAGTGGGGAGGGGGAGCAGTAAGCAAGAGCTGCATCCCCCTCACAGCTCCACCCCCAGCGCTTCGGCCACCGTGAAGATGTCTTTGTCCCCCCGCCCGCACAGGTTGACCACGACCAGCGTATCCGCGCTCAGCCCCGGCGCGAACCGGCGCACCGCCGCCAGCGCGTGCGCCGGTTCGAGCGCCGGGATGATGCCCTCGGCGGCGCACAGCAGCTGGAACGCCGCGAGCGCCTCGTCGTCGGTGGCGGACTGGTACTCGACCCGCCCGATCGAATGCAGCCACGCGTGCTCGGGCCCGATGCCCGGGTAATCGAGCCCCGCCGAGATCGAGTGCGCCTCGGTGATCTGGCCGTCGGCATCCTGCAGCAGCATCGTCTTGTTGCCGTGCAGGACCCCCGCCGCGCCGCCCGCGAGGCTGGCCGCATGTTCGCCGCTGTCGATCCCGCGCCCGGCCGCTTCGACGCCGATCATGCGAACGCCGGGGTCGTCGAGAAACGGGTGGAACAAACCGATAGCGTTCGAGCCGCCGCCGATCGAGGCGCACAGCACGTCGGGCAAGCGGCCTTCGGCGGACATCATCTGTTCGCGCGCTTCGCGGCCGATCACCGACTGAAAGTCGCGGACGAGCTCGGGATAGGGGTGCGGACCGGCGGCGGTGCCGATGATATAGAAGGTGTCGTCGACGTTGGTCACCCAGTCGCGCAGCGCGTCGTTCATCGCATCCTTCAATGACTTCGAGCCGCTTTCGACACTGCGGACCTCGGCTCCGAGCAGCTTCATGCGGAAGACGTTGGGGGCCTGCCGGACAATGTCGCGCGCGCCCATGTAGATGACGCACGGCAGCCCGAAGCGCGCCGCGACGGTGGCGGTGGCGACGCCGTGCTGACCCGCGCCAGTCTCGGCGATGATGCGCGTTTTGCCCATGCGCTTGGCGAGCAAAATCTGGCCGATGCAGTTGTTGATCTTGTGGGCGCCGGTATGGTTGAGCTCGTCGCGCTTGAGGTAAATCATCGCGCCGCCCAGCCGCTCGGTCAGCCGTTCGGCATAATAGAGCGGGCTCGGGCGGCCGACGTAGTGCGTCAGCATATAGTCGAGTTCGGCCTGAAACGCCGGGTCGGCCTGCGCGGCGCGGTAATGCTTTTCGAGGCTGAGGATCAGCGGCATCAGCGTCTCGGCGACGTAGCGCCCGCCGAACGCCCCGAAGTGGCCGCGCGCGTCGGGTCCGCTGCGCAGGCTGGGAGTTAATGCTGCTGCCGTTGCCATCACGCCGTCCTGACCGCCTCGATAAATGCCCTGATCTTCGCGACCGACTTGATTCCGGGCGCGTGCTCGACGCCCGACGACACATCGACCAATATCGGGCGCAGGCTTCGTACCGCCTCACCGACGTTGCCGGCGTCGAGCCCGCCCGAGAGCCCCCAGTCCCGCCCCGGATCGACGCCGCTCAGCACCCGCCAGTCGAAGCGCACGCCGTTGCCGCCCGGCAAGGCGGCGTCACTAGGCGCTTTGGCATCAAACAGCAACAGTTCAGCGCCACTGGCGTCGGCAATCGCAGCGCTCACATCGGCGCGGCTGGCGACCCCGGCGGCGGCCCATACCGGCAGGCGGTAGCGCGCGGCGATGCTGGCGCGGCGGGATGCGGCGGTGCCGTGCAGCTGGAGGATGTCGAGGTTGGCCTCGACAGCGCGGTCGAGCAGCTCGTCGGCGGGATCGACGAACACGCCGACGCGGGCGACACCGCGCGTCACCCGGCCGCCCAGCGCGCGGGCCTGCTCGGGATCGACGTTGCGCGGCGACTTGGCGAAAAATACGAACCCGATATGCGTCGCGCCAATGCTGACCGCCGCGTCGACGGTCGCGGCGGTGCTCAGCCCGCAGATTTTGACGCCGGTCACAGACTGGCGGCAATCGCCCGCGCCGCTTCGGCCGGGTCGCTCGCCGCGGTGATCGGGCGGCCGATAACGAGGGTGGTCGCGCCCGCCGCGAGCGCTTCGGCGGGGGTCATGACGCGCTTCTGATCGCCCGCCGCGCTGCCCGCCGGACGCACGCCGGGAACGATCCTCAGCCCGGCCGGCCACAGCGCCTGCACCGCGTGCACCTCGTGCGGTGAGCAGACGATGCCGTCGCAGCCCGCCGCGCGCGTCATCGACGCGAGCCGCACGACCTGCGCGGCCGCGCCGTCGGCGATGACTGCCGCGGCTAGATCATCGTCGTCGAGGCTGGTCAGCACCGTGACCGCGATGATGCTTGTCGCCGCCGGAGCCGCCGCTTTTGCCGCCGCGAGCATCGCCGCGCCGCCGCTGGCGTGCACCGTCAGCAGCGCGGGGGCGAGCGCGGCCAGCGCGGCGACGGTCTGGCCGACGGTGTTTGGAATGTCGTGCAGCTTGAGGTCGAGGAATACGGGCAGGCCCAGCCCAGCCAGCGCTTTCACCCCGGCCGGGCCGTTCGCGGTGAAGAACTCGAGCCCGAGCTTGAGCCCGCCGATATGCGGGCGCACGGCTCCGGCCAGCGCGGTGGCGCGGCCCAGGTCGGGCGTATCGATGGCGACATAGACCGGGTTGGTCATGCGCCCGGCGGCACGATCGTCGGCTGCGCCTGCGCCGGATATGGCGAGTAGGCCGAAGCGGCCGGAGTCGCCACCGACGCGGCGCGCGGCCCTGCCGACTGCGCCTCCTCGAGCATGCGGTCCATCTTGGCGCTGCGCCGCCGCCACGTCGCGCGCGCCGTCCAGTGCATCAGGATCGTCGGCAGCCAGCCGAGCAGAAACCCGGCAAGCAGGATCACCGGCAACCGGACGTCGAGGATCGTCGCCGCGAGATTGATCTGCACCAGCGTCCAGTTCGGAATCGAGAACAGCACGAAGGCGGCGAGCAGCGCGCCGAACAGGATCAACCGAACTGCCTTCATGCGCCCCACTCCCTCACACAAACACCGGCTTACAACTCGCCGTCGACGGCTTCGAGCCCTTCGGCAGCAAGCGCCGCCAGCAGGTCGCGCGCGCTGTCGTCGAGCAAGGCGGTATCGGTAGCGCGGATCACGAAGTTTGCACCGGTCTGCCCCTCGCGCCAGAACGGGTAGCTACCGATCTGCGTACCCGGATGTGCCTTCTCGACCGCCGCCAGTGTCGCCGCGACCCGGCTCTCGGCGGTCCACGCACCAACCGTCCGCGACAGCACCGGGTGACCCCCGGGCAGCTTGCCGTCGAGCGCCGCGAGCATGCCCTGCGTGATTACCGGGACGCCCGCCATGATGAAGATGTTTTGCCAGCGGATACCCGGGGCACCGGTGCGCGGATTGTCGATCAACTCGGCACCCTTCGGCACGCGCGCCATGCGCAGCCGGGCATCGTTGAGCTTGTCGCCGTAGTAAGCGCGCAGGACCGCCTCTGCTTCAGGATGGACAATCACCGGCACGCCGACCGCGGCGGCGATCGCGTCGACGGTGATATCGTCGTGCGTCGGGCCGATACCGCCGGTGGTGAAGACATAGTCATGGCTGCCGCGCACCGTATTGATCGCGTCCGCGATTGCCGTCATGTCGTCCGCCACGACGCGCACCTGCGTGAGCCGGATGCCCTGCACGTTGAGCCACTTGGCGAGATAGGCAAGGTTCGCATCCTGCGTCCGGCCCGACAGGATTTCATCGCCGATAATGACGAGGCAGGCGGTGTAGACGCGATCATTGTCGGGGTGTTCATCGAGCATTGTCGCGGTCTAGACCAAGGGCAACCGCCGTGAAAGAGGGCTGCGGCGGCAGGTGACTTGTCCGCCCTCCGTAAAGCGCCCATTTTCGGCAGCGATGAGGATCACGGAACAAGTCAGCGCGGTGCTGTTCGTCTTGGTGCCAAGTGCGGTGTTGCTCGCCAACCCGGTGGCGGCCCGCCCTTCAGCCGCTCGGTCCCTAGCCGCCAATGCGCCGGCGATCTCACCACCCGCGACGCCGCCGGTACCGAAAATTCCACCGGCGACGATCGACGACACGCTCGAAGTCGATGGTGACGCGCTCGACGCCGAGCAGCACCGCTCACGGATGTTCGTCGCTGTCGGCGTTAACGGTCAGGGGCCGTTCCGCTTTCTCGTTGACAGCGGGGCCGACCGCTCGGTAATCGGCGCGGCGCTGGCGCAGCGGCTGCAGCTGCCGCCGGGCGAACCGGTCAACCTGCAGGGCATGGCCGGAGCGTCGCGTGTCGACACGGTTATCGTCGACAAGCTCCAGCTCGGCTCGAACGCCGCCAGAGCGGTAACCGCTCCGGCGCTGCCCGAACGCTTCCTTGGCGCACAGGGCCTGATCGGCATCGACGCGCTCGCCGAAGCGCGGTTGATGGTCGACTTCGATGCGAAAACGGTGACTGTCGCCGACCCGCGCAAGCCCGAACCGGGCCTGCCGGGTGAGATCGTCGTCACCGCGCATCTGCGTCGCGGCCAGCTCATCCTGACGCAGGCGAGCGTCGCGTCGAGTAAGGTTTATGCGGTGATCGACACCGGAGCCGAGATCACCATGGGCAACTCGGCGCTGCAAGCGAAGGTGTTTCGCGGCCGTCACCCGCCGCCGCTGCAGCCGATCACGCTGATCAGCGTCACCGGGCAGAGCATCATCGCCAACCTGATCATCCTGCCCGAGCTGCGGATCGGCAATATCACTTTCAGCAACGTGCCCGTAGCGTTTGTCGACGCGCCGCCGTTCAGGCTGTTCGGGCTGGCACAGCAACCGGCGCTGCTGCTCGGTACCGACGTGCTCCAAAGCTTCCGCCGGATCTCGCTCGATTTCCGGGCGCGGAAGGTGCGGTTCAGCATGCGGCGGGGAATGCGGTAGCGCCGAGCTACCGCCGCCGCGTCAGCAGCCCGATCAGTCCAATCGTCAGCGCCGTGCTCACCGCGATCGTCGTCCCCGGGTTGAGCTGCGCCGCGGTGTACAGGCTGGTGCGCTTGCCTGTCTGGATACCCGAGCGCTCGCGGCCTTCGTTGGCCGGCGAGAACAGATTATCACCCGGTGTCTTCGGCTTCTTGCGGTCGAACAGCACCGGTATCCCGAGCCCGCCGAACAGCTCGAGCAGCTGCGGAAAATGCGTGCCCATCAGCACCTGTGCGCGGCCGACGCCGCCGACGGTGATGTCGCGGCGCGGGTGTACTGCGGCGTTGAGGATCGCGTCCGCGACCAGTTCGGGATCATAGACGACTGGCGGGACCATCGCCTCGCCGTCGCCGTGGTTGGCCGCGTGCTGCCCAACTGGGGTATCGATCCCCGATGGCTTGATCAGCGTCAGCACCACCGGCACGCGGTCGGCGTTAAGCTCGATCCGCAGCCCTTCGATATAGCCCTTCACCGCATGCTTTGACGCCGCGTACGCGCCCATGATCGGGGCCGGAATGTCCGACGCGATCGACGCGACGGTGATCAGCGCACCGCCTCGCTCCCGCAGGTACGGCATCGCCGCGTTCACGCCGTTGACGACGCCGAAATAGTTGGTGCGGAACAGCTGTTCATGTTCGGCAAGCGGCGTTTCGAGCAGCTTGGCGTAGATCGTCACACCGGCGTCGTTGACCCAGGTGTCGATCCGCCCAAAACGCCCGACGGCCTTGGCGGCAGCAGCCTCGACCTCGGCCGCGATGCCGACGTCAGCGACGGCATAATCCGCCTCGCCGCCCGCGGCAGTGATCTCGCCGACCGCCTCGGCGAGCGCGGCCTCGCTCCGCGCGACCAGCAACACCTTGGCCCCGGCCTTCCCCGCAGCTTTTGCGGTAACGAGCCCGATACCCGAACTGGCTCCGGTGATGACGATGACCTGCTGGTCAAGCGGTTTGAGCTTGGGAGTCATGAGCGTGTCCTTTGCGCGGAGAATGCGCGGTAAACGCGCTGCCGATCGGGTTGGTCCGCGACCAAAGATCACGCCGGAGTTTCACGGTGATCAGCACACAAGCGAGTGCGCCGATTGCCTGACGCGCCGTTAGCCCATACATACCGGCAATGACGACGACTCAACTTCTCGACCCGGCCGCTGACGACAACGCCGGGGTAATCAAGCGCCACGGCCCCGAAGCGTTCGCCGGCATGCGCGTCGCCGGGCGGCTCGCGGCTGAAGTCCTCGACATGCTGGTGCCGTTTGTCACGCCCGAGGCGCTGACCGGCGACATCGATGACCGCATCCAGCGCTTCGTCAAGGAGCGCGGCGCTGTTCCGGCGACGATCTTTTACCGTGGCTATAGCCACGCCAGCTGCATCTCGATCAACCATGTCGTCTGCCACGGTATTCCGGGTGCCCGACGATTGAAGGACGGCGACATCGTCAACATCGACGTCACCGTCGTCGTCGACGGCTGGCACGGCGACAGCAGCCGTATGTATCTGGTCGGCGATGTGTCGATCAAGGCGCGGCGGTTGGTCGACATTACCTGGGAGTGCCTGCAGCGCGGCATCGCGGCGGCGAAGCCGGGCAACACGCTCGGCGACATTGGCTGGGCGATTCAAAGCTACGCCGAGGGCATGCGCTGCTCGGTGGTGCGCGACTTCTGCGGTCACGGGCTCGGGCGCGTTTTCCACGATGCCCCAAACATCGTCCACGTCGGCCGCCCCGGCAAAGGCGCGCGGCTCGAGCCCGGCATGCTGTTCACGATCGAGCCGATGATCAATCTCGGCCGCCCCGAGGTCAAGCTGCTCGACGACGGCTGGACTGCGGTGACGCGCGACCGCTCGCTGTCGGCGCAGTTCGAGCATTCGATCGGCATCACCGACACAGGTTGCGAGGTGTTCACGCGGTCGCCCGCCGGGCTTGACAACCCGCCGTTTGGCTAAGTGGGCGATATCGACCCCGCCAACGATCCGGCGGGGCATCGCAGCCGCTTGCGGGCGCGGCTGCTCGAAGGCGGCGGCGAGGCATTTCTCGATTACGAACTGCTCGAGTATATTCTGGGGCTGGCGATCCCACGACGCGATAGCAAGCCGCTCGCCAAACGTTTGCTAATCGAGTTTGGCTCGTTCCCGGCGGTTCTCGCTGCCCGGCCTGCCGAGCTGTCCCGCGTTGAGGGGCTATCCGAAGGCGGTGCGGCGGCGCTGAAGTTCGTCGAGGCGGCATCGTTGCGATCATTACGCGCGGCGGCGATCGACCGCCCGGTGCTCAGCGGCTGGCAAGCACTGCTCGACTATCTCCATGCAGCGATGGCGCACCGCGTCACCGAAGAATTTCGCGTGATCTTCCTCGATCACCGCAATATTATGATCCGCGACGAAGCCATGGGCGCGGGTACGGTTAACGCTGCGCCAGTCTATCCGCGCGAAATCGTCAAGCGTGCGCTGGAACTCGGCGCATCGGGGCTGGTGCTGGTCCACAACCACCCGAGCGGCGACCCGTCACCAAGCCGCGACGACATTACGATGACCAAAGCGATCGTCGAGGCCGGGCGGCACCTGGGGCTCAACGTCCACGATCATGTCATCATTGGGCGGACGGGGCACGCCAGCTTCCGCCAGCTGGGGCTATTGTAGGC
>CAXTTR010000033.1:0-13956 GCA_964247215.1 uncultured Sphingomonadaceae bacterium | reverse complement strand
GCCGTCGGACGACTGGCGTGCGCGGCTGGTCGCGGGTGATCCCTACGGCCCGGTCGAGCGGCTACTCGCGGCGGTGCGCGACCAGGTTTACGCGCGCGCCCACGCCAGCGAGGCGGGCTACAGCCTCGAAACCGAGATCGCCGAGGTCGCCGCGCCGGTGATCGAAGCCGCCGAAGCCGCCGCGCGCGCGCTCGAAGCCTTGGCGCAACCGCTCGCGGCGCTCGAGGCGCGGCTGGTCGCGGTTCTCGACGCTGCGCCCGATTGGCTCGACGGCTCGGCGCGGGCACGGGTCGAGGGTGCGGCCGCTGGGCTGCGGCTGCGTTGCCAGCTGCTCGGCGCGTGGGGGGCGCTGCTGGCGCGGCTCGGCGGCCCGGCCGACCCCGACTTCATCGACTGGTTCTCGGTCATCCGCGTCGAAGCGCGCGAACTCGACGTCGGCATCCACCGCCACTGGCTCGACCCGACGCGGCCGTTCGCCAAGGCGGTGCTCGAACCCGCGCACGGCGTGCTGGTGACGTCGGCGACATTGCGCTCGCGGCGGCCGGCGACGGCGGACGAGCCCGACGCCGACTGGCGCGATTCGGAGCTGCGGACCGGGGTCACCCACCTCGCGCTGCCGCCGACGCGGTTCGCGGTCGACAGCCCGTTCGACTATGCCGCGAACTCGCGCGTGCTGATCGTCACCGACATCAAGCGCGGCGACCTGCCCGCGCTCGCCGTCGCCTACCGCCGCTTGATCGAGGCGGCGGGCGGCGGCACGCTCGGGCTGTTTACCGCGATCAGTCGCTTGCGCGCGGTGCAGGCGCGCATCGCCGACGGGCTCGCCGCCAGGGGCTTGCCGCTGTATGCGCAGCACGTCGACCCGATCGACACCGGCACGCTCGTCGACATTTTCCGCGCCGAGCCCAACGCCAGCCTGCTCGGCACCGATGCCTTGCGCGACGGCGTCGACGTGCCGGGTAATTCGCTGCGGCTGGTGGTGATGGAGGGCGTGCCGTGGCCGCGCCCGACGGTGCTCCACGCGGCAAGGCGCGCGGCGTTCGGCGGCACGGCGTACGACGACCTGGTGACGATGGGGCGGCTGGCGCAAGCCTTCGGACGGCTGATCCGCCGCGCCAGCGACCGCGGCGCGTTCGTGCTGATCGGACCGGCGGTACCGTCGCGGCTGCTGTGTGCGTTCCCGGCGGGCACGCGCGCCGAGCGGGTGACACTGGATATGGCGGTGGCGGCGGTAGCGGAAGAGCGGCTGGTCGCTAGCCCTCCCGTAAGCACGGAAGGGCTAGCGTATTGACAATTGCGCTTATTTGGTTATGACAGCTGGTCCAGCTCTAGCGGGGGGTGCAGGATAGCAGGTCAGATTATCTCATCGCACTCCAGGGTCTATCTCGCCGGCAAAATGCCGGGCGCACCGAAACACGGGATTGACTAAGTTATTCACGATGCAACAGGATTACACGCTATACCTGTCGCTTTACAGTCGCCTTCCGCCAGTCCTCAACCATCCAAGTTCGGCCGCAGCCAAGCCTCCGCCTGCTCGACACTCACCCCCCGCCGCCGCGCGTAATCCTCGACCTGATCCTTACCGACGCGCGCCACGCCGAAATAATGCGCCTGCGGGTGCGCCAGATAGTAACCGGAGACGCTCGCTGTCGGCAGCATCGCATAGCTGTTGGTCAGCGTGATGCCGGTCGCCTCGGTGGCGCCAAGCAGGCGGAACAGGTCGGGCTTCGGGCTGTGATCGGGGCACGCCGGATAGCCCGGCGCGGGGCGAATGCCGGTGTACTTCTCGCGGATCAACTCGTCGACCGACAGCGTTTCGTCGGCGGCGTAACCCCAGAATTCGCGGCGGACGCGCTCGTGCAGATGTTCGGCGAACGCCTCCGCCAGGCGGTCGGCGAGTGCCTTCAACAAGATGTCGGAGTAATCGTCGTGGCTCGCCTTGAAGCGCGCCAGATGCGGCTCGATGCCCTCGCCCGCGGTGACGGCGAAGCCGCCGAACCAGTCGGCGTCAGGGGAGAGGAAGTCGGCGAGGCAGCTGTTTGCCCGGCCTTCGCGCTTGACGACCTGCTGGCGCAGGAATGGGATGCGCTCCAACGGCTCGGTGCGGCTCTCGTCGGTGAACAGCATGACATCGTCGCCGTCGCGCCGCGCGGGCCAGATCGCACACACACCGCGCGCCGTCAGCCACTTCTCGGCGACGATGGTGTCGAGCATCGCGCGAGCGTCGGCATACAGCGAGGTGGCGCTCTCGCCGACCACCGGGTCGGTCAGGATCGCCGGATAGTTCCCCGCCAGCTCCCAGGCGCGGAAGAACGGCGTCCAGTCGATGTAGGGTACAAGCGTAGCGAGCGGGTAATCGTCGAGCACGATGCTGCCGGTTACCTTCGGCGCCACCGGCGGGTGCGCGGCGAAGTCGGCGACGAAGGCATTGGCCCGCGCCTCGGCCAGCGTCGCCAGCTTGCTGTCGGTCTTGCTGGCGCGGGCAACGCGGATCGCTTCATATTCGCCAGCCGTACGCTGGACGAGCTCGTCCTTGAGCGTGTCGGACACCATCGTACCCGCGACGCCAACGGCGCGGCTGGCGTCGAGGACGTGGATCGTCGGGCCGTTGTACGCCGGCGCGATGCGGAGCGCGGTATGCACCCGGCTCGTCGTCGCGCCGCCGATCAGCAGCGGCATCGTCATGCCGGCGCGCTGCATCTCGGCGGCGACCGTCACCATCTCGTCGAGTGACGGCGTGATCAGCCCCGATAGCCCGATCATATCGGCCTGATGATCGTTCGCCGCCGCCAGGATCGTCGACCACGGCACCATGACGCCAAGGTCGATGACCTCGAAATTGTTGCACTGGAGAACGACACCGACGATGTTCTTGCCGATATCGTGGACGTCGCCCTTGACCGTCGCCATGATGATGCGGCCCTTCGACTGCGCGCCCGCGGACTTCTCCGCTTCGATGTACGGCAGCAAATGCGCCACTGCCTTCTTCATGACGCGCGCCGACTTGACCACCTGCGGCAGGAACATCTTGCCCGCCCCGAACAGATCGCCGACGACGTTCATGCCGGCCATCAACGGGCCCTCGATGACGTCAATCGGGCGCGTCGCGACTTGACGCGCCAGCTCGGTATCGTCGACGACATAGGCGTCGAGCCCCTTGACCAGCGCATGTTCGAGCCGCTTGTTGACCGGCCAGCCGCGCCACTCTTCGGTGGCCTTCTCGACCGCCGCGCCGCCCTTGAACTTGTCCGCCAGCTCGACGAGCCGCTCGGTGTTGGTCAGCCCGCTGACGCGCGCCGGGCGGTTGAGGATGACGTCCTCGCAGGCATCGCGCAGCTCGTGGTCGATGGTGTCGTAGACGTCCAGTTGCCCGGCATTGACGATGCCCATGTCGAGCCCGGCGGCGACGGCGTAATAGAGGAACACCGAGTGCATGGCGCGACGCACCGGCTCGTTGCCGCGGAAGCTGAACGACATGTTCGAGACGCCGCCCGAGATGCGCGCGTGCGGGCAGCGCCGCTTGATCAGGCGGCAGGCCTCGATGAAGTCGACGCCGTAATTGTCGTGCTCTTCGATGCCGGTGGCGACCGCGAAGATATTGGGATCGAAGATGATGTCCTCGGGCGCGAAGCCGTCGGCCACCAGCAGGTCATAGGCGCGGCCGCAGATTTCGACCTTGCGCGCGCAGGTGTCGGCTTGGCCCGCCTCGTCGAACGCCATGACGACGGCAGCCGCCCCGTACATACGGCACTTGCGTGCGGCGGTAAGAAACGCGGCTTCGCCTTCCTTCATCGAGATCGAATTCACGATCGGCTTGCCCGAAACGCAGCGCAGGCCGGCCTCGATGACCGACCATTTCGAGCTGTCGATCATCACCGGCACGCGCGCGATGTCGGGCTCGGCGGCGATCAGCTTGAGGAAAGTGGTCATGGCATACTCAGCGTCGAGCAGGCCCTCGTCCATGTTGACGTCGATAATCTGCGCGCCGTTCTCAACCTGGCCGCGCGCCACCTCGACCGCGGCGGTATAGTCGCCCGCCATGATCAGCTTCTTGAACGCCGCCGAGCCGGTTACATTGGTGCGCTCGCCGATATTGACGAACGTCGCGCGCGCTGGTGCAGGCGTCTCGTCGGGGAAGTCGAGCTTGAACGCGGTTGCCACTATGCGGCCTCGGTCATGATCATCGGGTCCAGCCCTGCAAGCCGTAAAGCCGGGGCAGGATGGGGCACCTGGCGCGGCGGCTGGCCCGCTACCGCCTTCGCCATCGCCGCGATATGCGCCGGCGTCGAGCCACAGCAGCCGCCGACGATATTGACAAGACCTTGCGCCACCCACTCGGCGATGAAGCCGCCGGTGGTGTGCGGAGCCTCGTCGTATTCGCCGAGGTCGTTCGGCAGCCCGGCGTTGGGATAGACCATCACCAGCGTATCGGCGAGCGGGCTCAGCGCCTGCACGTGCGGGCGCAGCAGGTCGGCACCGAACGCGCAGTTGAGCCCCATGGTCAGCGGTTTGGCATGGCGCACCGTATACCAGAACGCCTCGACCGAGTGCCCCGACAGGTTGCGCCCCGACATGTCGGTGATCGTCATCGAGATCATCAGCGGGATCTCGTGACCGCGCGCGTCCGCAAGCTCCATTACGGCGACGATCGCCGCCTTGGCATTCAGCGTATCGAAGATCGTCTCGACGAGGATGAAGTCGCAGCCGCCGTCGAGCAGCGCCGCCGCCTGGTCGGCATAAACGTCCTTCATCTCGTCGAAGCCGACGGCACGAAAGCCGGGGTCGTTGACGTCGGGTGATAGCGACAGCGTCTTGTTAGTCGGACCGACCGCGCCCGCGACGAAGCGCGGCCGTCCGTCACGCGCCGTATAGTCGTCGGCGGCGGTGCGCGCGATACGGGCCGCAGCGAGGTTGATCTCGCGCACGAGATGCACGGCGTTGTAGTCGCCCTGACTGATGGTGTTGGCGTTGAACGTATTGGTCGAGACGATGTCCGATCCGGCATCGAGATACTGCCGCGTGATCGTGTCGATGACATCGGGCCGCGTTAGAACAAGCAGGTCGTTGTTGCCCTTCTGATCGTCGGTGAGGTCGTAGCCGCCGCGATAATCGGCCTCGGTCAGTTTATACGACTGGATCATCGTGCCGAATGCGCCGTCTGTGAGCAGCACGCGCTTGGCCGCCTCGGCGCGCAGGCGTACAGCAGCTTGCGAGGCGATCATGCGGCGAGCTCGGTCGGCGCGCTCGATTGCGCCGCTGCCGCCGGAGCCGGGCGCATCCCGAGCATGTGGCAGATCGCATAGCTCAGCTCGGCGCGGTTCAGGGTGTAGAAGTGGAAGTCGCGGACCCCCCCCGCATACAGACGGCGGCACAGCTCGGCGGCGACGGTTGCCGCGACCAGCTGGCGCGTCGCGGGCTTGTCGTCGAGGCCCTCGAACAGCTTCGCCAGCCACGCCGGAACCGCGGTGTTGCAGCTCGCCGCCATCTTCCGGAGCATGGCGAAGGTGCTGACCGGCAGGATACCCGGCACGATCGGCGCGGTGACCCCGGCAGCCTCGGCCGCATCGCGGAAGCGGAAGTAGGTGTCGGGCTCGAAAAAGAATTGCGTAATCGCGCGGTTCGCCCCGGCATCGAGTTTGCGGCGCAGCGCGTCGATGTCGTCGGTGGCGCACGACGCTTCGGGGTGCAGCTCGGGGTAGGCCGAAACCGACAGCTCGAAATCGGCGACGCGCTTCAGCCCGGCGACGAGCTCGGCGGCGCTGGCGTAACCGTCGGGCCGGGGTGCGAACTTCACTCCCGGCGTTGCTGAGTCGCCGCGCAGCGCAACGATGTGCCGGACTCCCGCATCCCAGTAACCGCGCGCCACCGCGTCGATCTCGCCGCGCGAGGCATCGACGCAGGTCAGGTGTGCGGCCGCCTTTAGCGGCGTCTCGCGGGCGATGCGCGCAACGGTGGCGTGAGTGCGCTCGCGCGTCGTGCCGCCCGCGCCATAGGTCACCGAGACGAACTCAGGCCGCAGCGGCGTCAACGCCTCGACCGACTCCCACAACGTCCGCTCCATCGCCTCGGTCTTCGGCGGAAAGAACTCGAACGATACGGCGATGTCACCGGCGAGATCGGCGTACAGCGGCGCGTCGATGGCGCGCGAAGCCTCGGTCATCTGGGCGAGCGAAAGCGTCATGCGGCTTGCCTTTGCTGGACGGCGGAGTGTGGCGCGGCGGGGCGCTCGCCCAGCCACAGGGTAACAGTTAGCGGTGCAGCTGTTGCCGGACCTGCAGCCAGATGCTCGACGACGCGCGCGGCGAGCCCGGCTTCGCGGAGCCAGTTGCAGACCTGCGCGTCGCTGAAGCCGAGCCGCGCGTGCGCGTGATCGACGCGCAGCTCCTCGCGGTCATGCGGCGCGAAGTCGACAACGAGCAGCCGCCCGCCCGGCCGCAATACCCGCGCCGCTTCGGCGAGCGCCGCGCCGGGCACATCGGCGAAGTGCAGCACCTGATGCAGCACGACGGTGTCGGTGCTGCTGTCGGCGCGGGGTAGTGCATACATGTCGGCATGACGAACTTCCGCCTGCGGCAGCCCGGCGGCTTCGAGCTTGCCGCGCGCCAGCCGCAGCATCTCGGGCGACCGGTCGACACCGATCGCGCTCGCCGCCGTCGGTCCGAGCAGCTCGATCATGCGCCCGGTACCGGTGCCGATGTCAAGCAAATGCCCGACCGGGCGCCCACTCAGCGCGCGCGCGATCGCCGCCTCGACCTCGGTATCGGCGACGTGCAGCGAGCGAATGCCGTCCCAGGCCTCGGCATGTGCAGCGAAGTACGCCGCCGCTGCCGCACTGCGCTCGGCGCGCACCGTTGCTAGCCGGGCGAGGTCATCAGTCGCCCCGACGCCCCAACTGTCGAGTGCTGCCAGCACCGGCGCGGTTACGCCGGCATCACCCAGCCGCACGAATACCCATGCGCCTTCCTTGGCGCGGCGCAGCAGCCCGACATCGGCAAGAATCTTGATATGCCGTGATACGCGCGGCTGGCTTTGCCCGAGCAGCTGCGCCAGTTCGCCGACCGCCAGTTCGAGATGGCGCACCAGCGCCATGATCCGCAACCGTGTCGGATCGGCAAGCGCGCGAAAGATGGGCAAGGCGGGCATCACGGAACAGGACATAAACATATCCTTATATGACGTCAATCGGCCAGCCCGTGTCTGTATCTCTGTCGCACACCATGCCGCGACAGCCTTGTCGTGCGCCGGTGACTATGGCACCGCTGCGTGTGACGGCGATCCCGAGGACCAGCATGCGTCGAGTTCAGTTAATTCAGGTTTTAGCCCCGGCGCTGGTGCTGTCGCTCAGCGCCTGCGTAACGCCGCATCCCGGCAGCAACGCCGAGGCATTGCGCGACCCGTGGGAGAAGACCAACCGCAAGATTTATGCAGCGAACAAGAAGCTCGACAAGTATGTCGCTCTTCCGGTCACCAAGGCGTACCGCGCGGTGACACCCGCCGTCGCCCGGCACGGTGTGAGCAACGTCTTCAGCAACATCGGCGAGCCGCTGTCGTTCGCCAACGCCGTCGCGCAGGGTAAGATCAAGCAAGCTTTCCGCACGCTCGATCGTTTCCTGATCAATTCAGTAATCGGCGTCGGTGGACTCTCCGACCGCGCCACCAATCTCGGCCGCCCCGAGGAGCCCGAAGATTTCGGGCAGACGCTGGCGTGGTGGGGGGTCAAGTCGGGACCGTATCTGATGCTGCCGCTGATCGGGCCGTCGACGATCCGCGATACGGTCGGCTTCGGCGTCGATATCGCGACGAACCCGTTCGACTACGGCCGTCGCGCCGTTGTCCCTTTCACCATCTATGCGACGATCGGCAAATTCGGCGCGCAGACGATCGACCTGCGGTCGCGGCTGATCGATAGCGGCGCTGAGGGGCTACTCGCCAATAGCCTCGACGAATATGCGACGGTGCGCTCAGCATATCTGCAGCGCCGTCAGTCACAGATCTACGACGGCAACCCGCCCGATCCCGATGATGCGCCGGTCGGCGATGCACCGCTCGCCCCTGGTGCGACGCCGCCGGGTTCAGCGGGGGCGAGCCCGGCCACGGCTGCTGGCGCGACCGCACCCGCGCCGGCCCCGGCGACACCATCACCAGCGCTTCCGGCCCCGGCCGTCGACGCTCCGTCGCCAGCGTCTGTGCCGAAGCCATGATCGACTGGCGTGCCTGCGCCCTCATCCTGACGCTGGCGGTATCAGCCTGCTCGAAAAATACAGCCACTCCCGCGACGAACGAGCGCACCGCGACCGAGGCGGCAGCCGCGAAGGCGGTTAGCGACACCGATGCGGCGCTGCGCGATGCGGCCGCACCGTTACCCGAGGCGGCGTTGCCGCGCCGTCAAGATTCAGCTGCACAGCCTCCGATGGTGGAACCGCACTAGTCACCGACGGTTCATGCGCTGGCACAAACAAAAAAAGGAAGTGAATCCATGCGTATTGTAACCATCGGAATGATCGCGGTCGCGTCGCTGAGCCTAGCGGCGTGCGGCAAGAAGGCGGCTGACAGCACGACGACG
This sequence comes from uncultured Sphingomonadaceae bacterium, assembly GCA_964247215.1. GTDB lineage: Bacteria > Pseudomonadota > Alphaproteobacteria > Sphingomonadales > Sphingomonadaceae > Polymorphobacter_B. The sequence continues at coordinate 5,393 of CAXTTR010000033.1, read as the reverse complement.
ACCGACACGACGGCCACTGGCACCAACTCGATGAGCGCTGGTACGACCGGCGGCGCGGCCGACACCAGCACCGGTACTGGCGCGGGTTCGACCGGCGCGGCCGGCGGCAGCATGGCGAGCGGCCAGAGCGGCGGCGGCACCGGCGCGAGCAGCCCGATGACCGGCAGCTCGGCGACCAGCAGTGGCACCACCGGCGGCAGCAGCACGCCTTCGGACGGCACCGGCACCGGCTCGACGATGGGCGCGGACGGCGGTTCGGGCGCGACTACCAAGGGCGGCAGCTCGGGCACCAGCTCGAACGCTGGCACGGGCTCGTCGAGCACGAACAACGCCACTGGGACGAGCGGCAGTACGAACTCCAACAGCCATTAAGGCGCGATAAGGTGCAGAAAAGGGCGCGCACAGACGGCTGTGCGCGCCCTTTCTCTTGCGCTGTGTTTGGCCAGTCGATCGGCGAGTTAATCAGATCAGGCGCAAACAAGAGGGGCCGCGACTTGCGTCGCGGCCCCTCTCTTTGGGTGCGTGTCAGCTAAGCAGCCGCACTTAGAAGTCCATGCCGCCCATGCCTCCCATGCCGCCGCCGCCGCCCATGCCGCCGCCGTGTCCGCCGCCCTTGTCGTCGGCAGGCAGATCGGTGATCGCGGCCTCGGTGGTGATCAGCAGCGCCGCGACCGACGCAGCGTCCTGCAGCGCGGTGCGCACGACCTTGGTCGGGTCGATGACACCGGCTGTGACAAGGTTCTCATAGACTTCAGTCTGTGCGTTGAAGCCCATGTTCTCGTCGTTGCCGTCAAGCAGCTTGCCCGAGACGACCGCGCCGTCGTGGCCGGCGTTCGCCGCAATCTGCCGGAGCGGGGTGACCAGCGCGCGGCGGATAATGTCGATACCGCGGGTCTGGTCGTCGTTGACGCCCTTCATGCCCTCGAGCGCCTTGGTGGCGAACAGCAGCGCCGTACCGCCGCCGGGGACGATGCCTTCCTCGACCGCAGCGCGGGTAGCGTGCAGCGCGTCGTCGACGCGGTCCTTGCGCTCCTTGACCTCGACCTCGGTCGAACCGCCGACCTTGAGCACCGCGACACCGCCGGCGAGCTTCGCCAGACGCTCCTGCAGCTTCTCTTTGTCATAGTCCGACGTCGTGACTTCGATCTGAGCGCGGATCTGCTCGACCCGGCCCTTGATCTCGTCCTGCGCGCCGGCACCGTCGATGATCGTCGTGTTGTCCTTGTCGATGGTGACGCGCTTCGCCTGGCCGAGCATCGCGAGCGTGACGTTCTCGAGCTTGATGCCGAGGTCTTCCGAGATCATCTGACCCTGTGACAGGATCGCGATGTCCTCGAGCATCGCCTTGCGGCGATCGCCGAAGCCCGGTGCCTTGACCGCAGCAACCTTGAGCCCGCCACGCAGCTTGTTGACGACGAGCGTTGCGAGCGCCTCGCCCTCGACGTCCTCGGCGATGATCAGCAGCGGCCGCGACGACTGCACGACTGCTTCCAGAACGGGGAGCAGCGCCTGCAGGTTCGACAGCTTCTTCTCGTGGATCAGGATGTACGGGTTATCGAGCTCGACCGACATCTTCTCGGGGTTGGTGATGAAGTACGGGCTGAGGTAGCCGCGGTCGAACTGCATGCCCTCGACGACATCGAGCTCGGAGGCCATACCCTTGGCTTCCTCGACGGTGATGACGCCTTCCTTGCCGACCTTGTCCATCGCCTCGGCAATCATGCGGCCGATCTCGGTCTCGCCGTTGGCGGCGATCGAGCCGACCTGGGCGATCTCGGCGGTACCGGCAACCGGCTTCGACCGCTTGGCGAGGTCGGCGACGACGGCAGTGACCGCCATGTCGATGCCGCGCTTCAGGTCCATCGGGTTCATGCCGGCGGCGACCGACTTCATGCCTTCGCGGACGATCGCCTGGGCGAGCACGGTCGCGGTCGTGGTGCCGTCACCGGCGATGTCGTTGGTCTTCGAAGCGACTTCGCGGACCATCTGTGCGCCGAGGTTCTCGAACTTATCCTTGAGCTCGATTTCCTTGGCGACGGTGACGCCGTCCTTGGTGATGCGCGGCGCGCCGAACGACTTCTCGATGACGACGTTACGGCCCTTGGGACCGAGCGTCACCTTGACCGCGTCGGCGAGGATGTCGACGCCGCGCAGGATGCGCTCACGGGCGTCGCGGCTGAATTTGACGTCTTTGGCTGCCATGTTGATTTCCTTGTGAGAGTTGACTGTGAAGTTCTGGGTTAGCCGCCGCTTAGGCGCTCATGACGCCCAGAACGTCGCTTTCCTTCATGATCAGCAGGTCTTCGCCGTCGACCTTGATCTCGGTGCCCGACCACTTGCCGAACAGGATCTTGTCGCCGGCCTTGACGTCCATCGGCGTGATCGTGCCATCGTCAGCGCGCGCGCCGGTCCCGGTGGCGACGACTTCGCCTTCCTGTGGCTTTTCCTTGGCGGTATCGGGGATAATGATGCCGCCGGCGGTCTTCTCTTCGGCTTCGACGCGGCGGACGAGCACGCGGTCGTGGAGCGGACGGAATTTCATGAACTATCCTCGGCTGTTGGAGCGAATAGGGGTGCGCTGGCACTCGCACACGGCGACTGCTAACGACGCGGCGCATATGTCGCTGCGATGAACCGAAGTCAAGGCGACGGCGTGACAAAACGACGTGGGTGGAACTCTTAACGGAGATTGCGATGCGGGAGCTGATCCTGAACATGTCGATGTCGCTCGACGGCTTCGTCGCCGGCCCGGCGGGGGAGACGGACTGGATTTTCAGCGGCGATCAGGCGGCGATCGCGTGGAAAGTCGAGACGATCTCGAATGCCAGCCTGCACATCATGGGAAGCCGCACGTTCCGCGACATGGCAAACTTCTGGCCAACCGCGATCGGTCCATTCGCGCCGCCGATGAACGGCATACCAAAGGCTGTGTTTTCCAGACAGGCGGACAACAAGCTCGTCGACAAGCTTAAGCCCGGCATCGGCAACTGGGATCAGGCTTATGTCGCAAGTAGTGATCTGGCGGACGAGGTCGCCAGGCTCAAGGCGACAGACGGCAAGTCGATAATCGCGCACGGCGGTGCGGGCTTCGCGCGCAGTCTTGTCGCCGAGGGGCTGATCGATCAGTACAACCTGCTCGTGTATCCCTTGGCGCTTGGGCAGGGCTTGCCGATCTTCGCCGCGCTTCGCGCGCCGTGCCGCCTCCGGCTCGTCAGCTCGCAGCCCTTTCCGGGCGGCACGTTAGCGCAGACCTATCGGTCTATTTAGAAGCTGATGCGTGATGTGCCCACGATCAGACTCGGTTTGCCGAGGATTGCAGTGCCAGCTCTCCTTCGTCGATCACACAACGAGCTAGGGGCTGGAACTGCCGCCCACGGTCTGGCATAGGCTGTCGGACATGCGGGTATAGCTCAGTGGTAGAGCACCAGCCTTCCAAGCTCGTGATGCGGGTTCGATTCCCGCTACCCGCTCCACACCTGTCCTGCACCGGCAGGGCGCGTTAGTTTCCGCTTGCTCGAAACGACCGTCGCCGCTACATCGCCGTTCCCGTACCCGGAGGAGTGTAGCTCAGCTGGTAGAGCATCGGTCTCCAAAACCGAGGGCCGGGGGTTCGAGCCCCTCCACTCCTGCCATCTTGCAGGTGGCGTCGAAGGGTACGATCTAGGCGGTTGACGACCAGTCGCGGGCACCGGTTGCGGTGCTACGGCTGGTCGAAGTTGTTGGTAAAAGGTTGAACAGTTAGCCTCATGGCGAAGACTTCCCCGAGCGAATTCGTTCGCCAGGTGCGCGCCGAGACCGCCAAGGTCAGCTGGCCGACGCGCCGCGAGACGATTACCACGACGATCATGGTGCTGATCATGACGTCGGTGCTGTCGGTGTTCTTCCTCGGCGTCGATCAGGTGCTCGGCCGCATGGTCAAGCTGCTGCTCAGCCTCGCGAACTAAGGGTTCAGAATGTCGTCGCGCTGGTACATCATCCACGCCTATTCGGGCTTCGAGAACAAGGTCCGCGACGCGATCATGGTCGAGGCGGCGCGCAAGGGCCTCGACTCGTTCATCGAGTCGGTGGAGGTGCCGGTCGAGAAGATCACCGAGGTTCGCCGCGGCAAGAAAGTCACGTCGGACCGCAAGTTCTTCCCGGGCTATGTGCTCGCCAAGCTGGCGATGAACGACGACATCTATCACCTCGTCAAGAACACGCCCAAGGTCACCGGCTTTCTCGGTCAGCAGAACAAGCCGCAGCCGATCAGCGAAGCCGAGGCAGCGCGCATCCTCAACACCAAGGCCGAGGAACTGGTCTCGACCGCCAAGCCCAAGCTCAAGGTCAATTACGAGATCGGCGACCAGGTCAAAGTGCTCGACGGGCCGTTCGCGTCGTTCAACGGACTGGTCGAGGAACTCGACTTCGACCACGGCCGGGTCAAGGTATCGGTGTCGATCTTCGGCCGCGCAACGCCTGTCGAACTCGCTTTCGAGCAGGTCGAGAAGCCGAAGTAAGCATCTAAACACCACGTCAACTGTGGGAGGCCTCGCGGCCGTTCGCACCACATCAGGAGGCCGTCATGGCAAAGAAGATTACCGGTTACATCAAGCTGCAGGTGTCGGCAGGCGAGGCCAAGCCGAGCCCGCCGATCGGGCCGGCGCTCGGTCAGCGCGGCGTCAACATCATGGAGTTCTGCAAGGCGTTCAACGCCAAGACCTCCGAGATGGAGAAGGGCACGCCAATTCCCACCGTCATCACGGTGTTCGCCGACAAGTCGTTCACCTTCATCACGAAGACGCCGCCCGCGTCGTTCCTGATCAAGCAGGCCGCCGGTCTCAAGGCGGGCGGCAAGACACCCGGCAAGGGCGACTTCGCCGGCAAGGTGACCAGCTCCCAGATCCGCACCATTGCCGAGGCAAAGATGAAGGATTTGAACGCTAACAGCGTCGAAATGGCGATGAAGACGATCGAGGGCAGCGCGCGCTCGATGGGTCTTCAAGTGGTGGAGGGTTAAATGGCCGCGTCCAAGAAGCAGAAGGCGCAAGCCGCCAGCGTCGACCGCGAGAAGCTGTACGACCTCGACGCCGCGCTCGGCATCGTCAAGGCGAACGCAACCGCCAAGTTCGACGAGACGATCGAAGTCGCGATCGGCCTCAACGTCGATCCGCGCCACGCCGACCAGATGGTCCGCGGCGTCGTCACGCTGCCCAAGGGCACCGGCAAGACGGTGCGCGTCGCGGTATTCGCGCGCGGGGCCAAGGCCGAGGAAGCCACCGCGGCGGGTGCCGACGTGGTCGGGGCCGAGGACTTGCTGGCGATCGTCACCGACGGCAAGATCGACTTCGACCGCTGCATTGCGACGCCCGACATGATGGGCCTCGTCGGGCGGCTCGGCAAGGTGCTCGGCCCCA
>CAXTTR010000032.1:8749-14007 GCA_964247215.1 uncultured Sphingomonadaceae bacterium | reverse complement strand
CGGCGGCGATGGGCGACCTCGTCGTGATGGACTTCGTCGGCAAGGTCGACGGCGTTCCGTTCGAGGGCGGCACCGGCGAGGACATGAGCGTCGAGCTCGGCTCGGGCCGGCTGATCCCCGGTTTCGAGGAACAGGTCGTCGGCGTTGCCATCGGCGACGAACGCCGCATCGACGTCACATTCCCCGCCGAGTATCAGGCCAAGGAGCTGGCGGGCAAGGCGGCGACGTTTGACCTCACGATCAAGGCGGTCCGCACCGCGGGCGAGAGCGCGATCGACGACGAGCTGGCGAAAAATCTCGGGCTGGAGAGTCTCGATCAGCTGCGCGGCCTCCTCCGCGGGCAGGTCGAGCAGGAACTGAACGGGCTCACCCGCACGCACATGAAGCGCAAGCTGCTGGACCAGCTCGCCGAAGGGCATGACTTCTCGGTGCCGCCGTCGATGGTCGAGGCCGAGTTCGCGCAGATCTGGCAGCAGCTGGAACATGAGGCGACGCACGAGGCCGATCCGGCCAAGGCCCTCGAGGAGATGGAGGCGGAGCGCGACGACTATCAGCGCATCGCCGAGCGGCGCGTACGGCTCGGGCTGCTCCTGTCCGAGATCGGGCAGGCCAATGGCGTCGAGGTGAGCCAGCAGGAGATGAACCGGCTGATCGCGCAGGCCTCGCAGCAATACCGCCCGGAGGACCGGCAGCGGTTCGCCCAATATATCCAGCAGGACGCGATGGCCGCCGCGCAGCTCCGCGCGCCGCTGTACGAGGACAAGGTGGTCGACTTCCTGTTCGCGCGCGCGGAGATCACCGACCGCGAGGTGACGCGCGAGGAGCTGGAAGCCGCGATCGAGAGCGAGGACGGCTTTACGACCGGCACGCACGTCCATGAGCATCACGATCACGACGGGCATGACCACCACGACCACGCCGATCACGATCATGCCCCAGTCGAGACGGCGGTGACCGAGACAGCGAGCGAGCCCGAGGACGTCACGTCCGAAGCTCCGCCGGCGACCAAGCCCGTCGCGCACAGCGGCAACATCGCGGGCGCGGAAGTCGAGCCGGGCACGCCTGCCACCAAGAAGCCGCGCGCCAGGAAAGCGACCGGCGCGGAGGGCGAGGCACCCGCGCTGCAGGACGTCGCCACCGCGAACGAGGCCGCCGCGAAGAAGTCGCGCGCGAAGAAGGCGGCGGAGGCTTAAAGCAGGCCCGCGCCCGTCTCATCGCGGTGGTGCCGGAGCAATTCGGCACTTCCGCGTGGGGCCGGGCCGTTCTAATCGAGACCGACTTTGCCCGAACCCGTCATCGCCGTGCTGCTCCCTTGCTACAATGAGGAAGCTGCGATCGCGTCCACCGTAGCGGGGTTCCGCGCGGCGCTGCCGGATGCGACCGTTTATGTCTACGACAACAACAGCCGCGACCGCACCGTCGAGGTCGCGCGCGCGGCGGGCGCGATCGTGCGGACGGAGCGGGTGCAGGGCAAGGGCGCGGTGGTCCGCCGCATGTTCGCGGACGTCGACGCGGACGTGTACCTGATGGCCGATGGCGACGCGACTTATGATGCCGCCAGCGCGCCGCTGCTCGTCGAGCGGCTCTTGTCGGAACAGCTCGACATGGTCGTCGGCGCGCGCGTCAGCCAGGCGACGGCGGCATACCGGCGCGGGCACGTGATGGGCAACAAGCTGCTCACCGGGATGCTGGCGCAGTTGTTCGGGCGCAGCTTCACTGACATCCTGTCGGGCTATCGCGCCTTCTCGCGGCGGTTCGTGAAGAGCTATCCGGCGCTGTCGACCGGGTTCGAGATCGAGACCGACATTTCGGTCCACGCGCTCGAGCTGCGGATGCCCGTCGGGGAGGTCGAGACTCCCTATTTCGAGCGGCCCGAGGGATCGGAGTCCAAGCTCTCCACCTATCGCGACGGCTGGAGGATCACGCGCACGATCCTGACGTTGTACCGCATCGAGCGACCGCTGCTGTTCTTCGGCGCGTTCGCGGCGCTGTTCGGGCTGCTTGCGTTGCTGCTCGTCGGGCCGGTGCTGTGGGAATATGTCGAAACGGGACTGGTGCCGCGCTTCCCGACGCTGATCTTCACCACGGGATTGATGGTCCTGTCCGCGCTGTGCCTGTTCGCGGGACTGATCCTTGACACGGTGGTGCGCGGGCGACGCGAGGTGCGGCGGCTGGCCTATCTGGCGCTCCCCGCGCCCGGCGCGGGGTGAACGCGGCGGTCGCGGCGCGGCTTGGACGAGCGGTCCACAGCCGCTGGCTGGTGCCGGTGCTGATCCTGACCGGCCTCGTGCTTCGATGCGCGCTGGTCGTGCCGAAGGGGTTGACCTTCAACGAGGCCGAGGCCGGCGCGGTCGCGGTCGCGTTCGCCAAGGGGCGGGGGCTGGCCGACGCCTATTTCGCCGGGTCGGGCCCGACCGCGCATTTCCTGCCGACCGCGCCCGTGGTGGCGGGCACGATCTACCTCTTGTTCGGCGTGCACACCACGGCAGCGGAGCTGATGCTCATCGCCTTTGCCTTTGCCCAGCTCATCGCCTCGACCCTGCTGACGGCGCGGCTCTTCACTCTTCTTGGCGCGCCGCGGGCGGCGGTGCTGGGGGCGATCGCCTGGTCGATGATCGTGCCGACCAATTTTCAGATCGACACGCTGTCGTTCCGCGTCTGGGACAACGGGCTGGCGTTCATCGCCGTTCTCGTCTGTCTGATCGACCAGGTCGAGGTAGCGGTGAGCGCGCGGGCGCGACACCCGGGGCGATCCGCGATCGTACTGGCGGTGGCGGCCTTCGCCAATCCGGTCATGGGCGCGGCGTTGGCGGTCGGCGTGTTCGCTGTCTATTGGCGCGCGCAAGGGTTGACGCGGGCGGTGGCGGTCGGCGGCGCGACCCTGCTCACCTTTGCGGCGATCAGCGCGCCATGGGTGCTCCGCAACGAGCGCACCCTCGGCGCGCCGATCGTCTCGCGCAGCAACGCCGGGCTCGAACTGGCGCTCGCCGACCACGACGCCGCGCTCGGCCCGGGCGCGCCCGCGGCCGTGTTCGATGGGAGGCATCGCGCCCTCCATCCCTATGACGATGGGCCCGGCCGTGCGGCGTTCCGGCGATTGGGGGAGCCCGGCTACCAACAGGCTTTGGCACGCGAGACGATGCGCTGGATCGCCGCGCATCCGGCGGGGTTCGCGACACTGGCGGCGCGGCATGTGTTTCGCACGATAACGCCGCAAGCCTGGCAGATCACGACCACCAACGCCGCGGCGCGCGCGGCGACCATCGGCGTCTGTTGCTGGACCGGGATAGTCGCGCTCGCATGGCTGGTGGTGCGCGATCGCGGCTCGCCGTGGTGGATACCCGCCGCCTTCATCGCGCTCGCCCTGATCGGCTACGCGCCGTTCCAGCCGATGTACCGCTACATCTACCCATTCTACCAGTTGCTGCTGTTCTGCGCGGCGACAGGGATCGGGCGGGCGGTCGCGTGGCTGCGGGGCTTGAACTCCGTTCCCGCCCGCGACACATAGGCTGTCTTCTCTGACCAGCGAGTTTTCCATGCACAATCCGTTCGAGACCGGCGATTTCGCGCGTCACTTCACCGACTCGCTGGTGCCGATCGTCATCGAGCAGTCGAACCGCGGCGAGCGTTCGTTCGACATCTTCTCCCGCCTGCTGCGCGAGCGGATCATCTTCGTGACCGGCGGCGTGGAGGACGGCATGGCCTCGCTCATCACCGCGCAGCTATTGTTCCTTGAATCGGAGAACCCGAAAAAGGACATCTTCATGTACATCAACTCGCCGGGCGGGGTCGTCACGGCGGGCATGGCGATCCATGACACGATGAAGTACATCCGCCCGCGCGTCGGCACGCTGTGCATCGGCCAAGCCGCGTCGATGGGCAGCTTCCTGCTCGCGTCGGGCGAAAAGGGGATGCGCGTCGCGACCACCAACGCGCGGATCATGATCCACCAGCCCTCGGGCGGCGCGCAGGGCATGGCCAGCGACATCGAGATCCAGGCCAAGGAGATCCTGCGTATCCGCAGCCGCATGAACGCGCTGTACTCGGAATATACCGGCCAGCCGATCGAGGAGATCGAGCGGCGGATGGACCGTGACACCTTCCTCGAGGCGGACGAGGCAAAGGCGTTCGGGCTGGTCGACGAGGTGTTCGACAAGCGCCCGGCGCCGACGGACGAGATGGCGCAGGCGGCGTGACGCGGCCTGGCGAGCAGGGAACTGCGTTGCGCCAAGTTCTTCTACTTACCGCCACGATCGCGCCGCGATCTGGTACGCGTTTTTTGCAGCACAGCGATGCTGCCGCGCGGTTGGCGAACTACACTCGCGCGCTGCCTCACTACCTCCGAGAGCTGGAGCGGGGCACGTTTGACCACCTCGTTCTAGTGGAGAATAGCGGTTACCCGCTCGATGCGCTGCAGGGGCAAGTTGACGAGGCGGGCCTGACCGGCAGAGCGACGCTGGTCACAGTCTCGGCTGTCTTGGGACCCGACAACAGCCGCTTCGCCCTCGAACTTGATCTTCTTACCAGCGCGCTGGCCCATCCCGACATTGCAGCGCTCGGCGATGTGCGCTTCTGGAAGGTGACCGGGCGGTATGTGATTCTAAATATCCGGGAGCTGGTCCGGACCGCGCCGAGAGATGCCGACGGGTACTTCCATACGCGCACACGGCCAGTGCTGTGGACGGAATTCTTTGTCGCCGCATTCGACCGGCGCTGCTTCGAGCGGCTGTTTAGAGATAATATGGCCGAGTTTGCCGAGTCGGAGAACGGCGAAGAGGTTTTGTTCGACTTGGTCAATTGCCGTCGGCCGGCTGAACTCGACATTGTTGTCCGCATGCGGCGCGTCCCGCGGATCAGCGGCGTGCGCGGTTTCGATGGGCGACATTACGGTGACATGAGGGGGCGGCTCGGATATGCCGTGCGCTGGATCGCTAATCGGGTTGCGCCCGGGCTATGGATATAAGGTCGCCGGTCTTGTGCTACGCTGGCTTGATGTCCATACCAGGGAGTGCCGGGCGTGATGCCTACTGACGAGGTATGGTACTCCCGAGGCGAACAAAGGTGATTGAATGACGAAGCTGAGCTGTGGCGAGTCCAAGAGCACCCTCTATCGCTCGTTCTGCGGCAAGTCGCAGCATGAAGTGCGCAAGCTGATCGCGGGGCCCACCGTGTTCATCTCCAACAAACGCCCGGCGCCGACGGACGAGCTGGCGCAGGCAGCCTGAGGTGACGGCGAGCCGCCGGTCGGCGCGTTAGGC
>CAXTTR010000032.1:0-8739 GCA_964247215.1 uncultured Sphingomonadaceae bacterium | reverse complement strand
CGCGGCAGATGGTATCGGCGGGGGAGGGCACGCGACCGCGGTCGTGGTGGCGTGATCCCCCCGCTGGTCTGTCATCGGGTGCGCTGCTGATCGCGGGCGCACTGCTGGCGGTTTTGGTTCTGCACACCCCGCCCGATGTGCGGCTGTATTGGGAATATGGCGGGCGGCTGCTCGGTCGCGCCTATGCGCCCGGCTATACCGATTGGGTGCAGCATTCGCTCGGGCAGCCGTCGCCGGTGTCGAGCGCCGTCGCCGGGCCTTCGCTCGCCCCTTATTCTCGCTTCCATTGCGAGTATCCGCCGGGCGCGCTGCTGATCTTCGCGCTGGTGCGGCTGGTCGCTGACAGCCCGGCGAGCTTCGGCTATGCGTTCGCGGCGGGCATGGCGCTGCTGATGCTGGCGACGATGTACCTGTCCGGTCGACTCGCGGTCGCTTTCGGCGGGGTCGAGGGGCCGGCGCGATGGGCGACATCAGCGGCGGTCGTGGCGCTACCGCTGCTGATGGGGGCATTGCTGATCCGGCGGTTCGACATCGTGCCCGCGTTCCTGACGGTCGCGGCCATGCGCCTGCTGCTCGCCGGGCGACCGTCGGCGGCGGGCGCGATGCTGGGGCTGGGTGGCGCGATCAAATTGTGGCCCGCGCTGATCGTGCCCCTGGTCGCGCTTCAGCTATGGCGAACGGGGCGACACCGCGAGGCGCTCGGCTGTGCGCTCGCGGGCGCCGCCGGGTTCCTGCTGCCGCATCTGGCGACGTTCGCGCTCGGGACCCAGCCGGGCGACATGCTCGGCTATCTCACCTATCTGCGCGACCGACCGGTGCAGATCGAAAGCGTGATCGGCAGCCTGGAGATCATCCTCGCAAAGCTCACCGGCGTTTCATTGGTGGTGAGCCACGATTTCGGGTCGGACAACATCGTTTGGCCGAGTGCCGGGCGGTGGATCGGCGTAGCGACCGTGGTCAACATGCTCGCGCTGCTCGGCACGTTCGCCGCCATCTGGGTCCGGACCCGCAGGGCGATGACCCCCGCCGAGACGGTGCCGATGCTGATCGCCGCGGCGGGCGTGATCGTCGTCGCCACCGCGCTCTGCTCGCGCGTGTTCTCGGGCGAGTATCTCATCTGGTTCATCCCGTTCGCGCTGGCGTTGGCCGGGCGGCGGTTCGGGCCCGCGGCGCTCGTCGCATTTGTCGCGAGCTGCGCGGCGTTGCGCGCGTCATATCATGTCTGGGACGCGCTGGTCGCGCTCCGCTGGAGCGGCGTGCTGCTCAGCGCGCTCAAGAGCTTGTGCCTCGCGCTCGTCGGCACCCTGTTTGCGGCGATGCTGGCGCGGGATCGCGCGCCGGCGTGACCGCGCGGGCAAGGGTTGTTTCACCGGGCGACCGGCGCATATGAGCAAGGCATCGCCGCGCCGGATCGCGGCGCGTCGGAGCCGATGGGGCATTGCCGTGCCGACACCGGACGCGGTACGGTGCCCTCCCGCAATCCCGCGCGTGGGCGCGGACAGGAAGGTTTGAATGACGAAGCTGAGCGGTGGCGAGTCCAAGAGCACCCTCTATTGCTCGTTCTGCGGTAAGTCGCAGCACGAGGTTCGCAAGCTGATCGCGGGCCCCACCGTGTTCATCTGCGACGAATGCGTCGAGCTGTGCAACGACATCATCCGCGAGGAGACCAAGTCGTCGCTGGTGTCCAAGAAGGACGGCGGCGTGCCGACCCCGCAGGAAATCTGCGATGTTCTCGACGACTATGTCATCGGCCAGAAGCGCGCCAAGCGCGTGCTGTCGGTGGCGGTGCACAACCATTACAAACGTCTCAACCACGGCGCCAAGGGCGCGGACGTCGAGCTGAGCAAGTCGAACATTCTGCTCGTCGGCCCGACCGGGTGCGGCAAGACGCTGCTCGCGCAGACCCTGGCGCGCATCCTCGACGTGCCGTTCACGATGGCGGACGCGACCACGCTGACCGAGGCGGGCTATGTCGGCGAGGATGTGGAGAACATCATCCTCAAGCTGCTCCAGGCGTCGGATTACAACGTCGAGCGGGCGCAGCGCGGCATCGTCTATATCGACGAGATCGACAAGATCAGCCGCAAGGCGGAGAACCCGTCGATCACCCGCGACGTGTCGGGCGAGGGCGTCCAGCAGGCGCTGCTCAAGCTGATGGAGGGCACCACTGCGAGCGTCCCCCCGCAGGGCGGGCGCAAGCACCCGCAGCAGGAGTTCCTGCAGGTGGACACGACCAACATCCTGTTCATCTGCGGCGGCGCGTTCTCGGGTCTCGAGAAGATCATCGGCGACCGGCTGCAGGGCAAGTCGATCGGCTTCGGCGCATATGTCGCCAGCCCCGAGGAACGGCGCACGGGCGAGGTGCTGAAGTCGGTGGAGCCGGAGGACCTGCTCAAGTTCGGGCTGATCCCCGAGTTCGTCGGCCGCCTGCCCGTGATCGCGACGTTGGAAGACCTCGACATCCCGGCGCTGGTGAAGATCCTGAGCGAGCCCAAGAACGCGCTGGTCAAGCAATATCAGAAGCTGTTCGACATGGAGGACGTGAAGCTCGGCTTCACCGACGACGCGTTGGTGACGGTCGCGCGCAAGGCGATCGACCGCAAGACGGGTGCGCGGGGGCTGCGCTCGATCCTTGAGAGCATCCTGCTCGACACGATGTTCGACCTGCCCGGTATGGATGCGGTGGACGAGGTGATGATCGACCGCGACGTGATCGAGGGGCGCAAGGAACCGGTGCGGGTATACGCGAAGCGGTCGGGGGCGGCGTAGGGGCGCTCGATAACGCATGATGCTGTGACTTACTGCGGGTCAAAACGGGGAGCCGACGAAGTTCATATCTGGTCCGTCTGCGTGGCGATGGGACAAGTCAGGCAGTGGGGCTGTCAGTGCGGACGTGTTTGCCGCCAGCGGCGGTGTGCTCAAACTTTTCGACCCTAGCGGCAAGCCTCAGGTCTTCCATTTCGGTGGTGTCGGTGCGGGTCTGGGCACAGGGGGTGTAAAACTTCCAAAGCTCGGATCCGCGATCGGTCGGTTGCTGTCCAGTAGGACGTTAAACGGTAGCGGTAGCACGACCGGTCTTTAGAATGAAGGCAAGGTACTCAAGGGTGCGTCCGTCGCGCATCGAGAGCTGACCCGGTCAGATTTCACCGGCTTATGTTTAATGGCTGATGGCGGCCTGTCGACCTTGGTCAAGGGTCGATCATACGGATATTTCCTATGCGACATCAATCCGATGATGCTACCGAAACTTCTAGCACCGGAGTTGATACTCCTTGAAAGCCTTATTGGAATTGATTCGCTCAATGCTCGAGCCATGATCCCGTGGAAGGGAGATACGCGCGGCGCATCTCTCAGCGTAACCGGCTATCTTGGGTATTTGGGGTAGAGCTATGCGGACGACAGTCTGGTTTCTCGTTGTCTTAGGGGTGGCCTGTCTATTGGGGGCTGCCGTATACGCGTTCAGTGCTCGACATAGTAGATCTGATACAGCCGTCGCGCCGGGTGTCGTTACGGCTCTTTCGGACGGACCTCACCACGCGCTTGTGCGGGTCACTCCGGTCGGCGAAGCGCCGTTCACTTTCCCTGCGAATACTGAAGCTGGCTTGGCCGTGGGACAGCGGATCAGCGTCGTTTATGTTCCAGGGCAGGCCTTGGCAACTGCTAAGGCTGTGTCGGACAGTCCGTATGACTCAGCGTGGGGTTTATTTCTAGTGGGTATTGCTTCGCTGCTGGCGGCGGCGGTCAGTCCTGCCTTGGCACGCCATTTTCCAAACATCTTCGCGTTTCGTGTGCGACCCTGATTGGCGACAAGTCGTATCTCTGAGTAGGGTATCAGAACCACGACGTGGTTCCTCATCATCATGGGCTTGCTCTGCTTCCCGGTCGCGGCGGTGATCGCGGCCAACGAGCGGGATTTCGCGCGGAAGGCGCGGGTCGGGTCGGGTGTGGTGGTATTGCTCGACAACGGGCCGCACCATGCGATGACAAAGATGACCCTGCCCGGCACGCGTAGCTTTCTTATGATCACCAACACTCAGGCTGGCGTGACAGTCCGGCAGCGTATCCCTGTCCGCTACCTGCCCGCCGATCCCGAACGAACAGCGGAGCCGGGCGTCGACAGCGTGTACGCGGACGCCTGGGATGTGGTCTGGATCGGCATCGCGTCCATCGTCGGCGCGCTGGTCAGCCCGTTTCTCGTCCGACGCTTCCCGAACCTGCTCGGCTATATGATCAGGCCTTGATGGACGTGCCGAGCGCGCCCGTACTATCGCGGGAGCCATGATGACCCAAACCACCCCGCGCACCCCGAGCGACCGACGGACGGCATACGGCCTGTTCGCCACCTTTCTGCTCCTGACGGTGGTCGGTGCCGCCTATGTGATGCGGCACAAGGGCATCTGGTTCGATGAAGCGTGGCCCGTCTATATGGGCGCGCACGATCTCCCGTTTGCCCGCGCACTGACGGAACGGTGGATGCATGACGACTATCCGCCGCTGTTTTACGCGACAAGCTGGTTGTTCGAGCCGCTGCTGGGCGACGATGTCGGGCAGCTGCGGCGGCTGAACCTCATCGTGCTCGCGGTCACGGCGGTGGCACTGGCGAGCGTCGTCCGGCGGCGGCGCGAGCTGGCCATGCCGGTGCTGCTTGCGGCGGTGCTGACGCTCGGCAATCCGATCGGGTTCGACTTTCTGGTGCTGATCCGCGCCTATTTCGCGCAATGCTGTGCGTGGCTGGTGTGCCTCCTGTGCCTGTTCGCGGTCGTGACGGGCGAGCGGGACTATCGCGCCGCCGACGATCGCGGGCTGGCGGCGGCGCTCGCGGTGGCGGTGCTGCTGGCGCTCAACCTCCATTATCTGCTCGCGTTTCAGTCCGCGCTGGCGCTGGCGTGCTTCATCGTCGTGCTGTGGATGACGGGGAAGCGCGGCTGGGCCACGCGGCTGTTCGCGATGACGGCGGTGGGCAGCATCGTGCTGCTGCTGACGGCGGCGGCGCAGTGGCATCTGCTGACTCACATGACCGCGCATTACTGGGCCAGCACGACCACGCGGCAGGCGCTGGCGATCATGGCGGTCGCGCTGCTGCTGATCTTCGTCGCGAACCCGGTGGCGCTGGTCGGCGCGGCGCTGGCGGCTCGCGGGAACGCGGACCGGACCGGTGGCGACACGCGGCGACGGCTGTACGCGGCGACGTGCCTGGCGGCGCTGGTGCTGTGCCTCGTCGCCATGCTGGCGTTCAACGCCGCGCGGCCGGTGATCATCCGCCAGTACCTCGCGCCGCTGTTCCCCCTGGGTGAGATGGCGGTCGTCGCGCTGGTCCTGCCCGCGATCGGGAGCAGGCGATGGCTGCTGCCCGCGATGGTCGCCAACGCGCTGCTGTGGACGGGCGCGTATAGCTGGAAGCGCTCGCACGTGAAGGACTGGGACGAGATGGCCGCCGAACTGGGCGAGCGGACCCGCGCCTGCCCGAGCACGAGGGTCATCGCCGTGCCCGCGTTGGTGATGGCGGGGGCACCGTCGCTGACGGGCCTGGACGATATCGTGACCGGCTCCGCCTACCGGCATCTCGGGGTGAAGTACGGGTTTCACCCGATCGTCCGTATCACTCCCGCGACGACGTCAGCGGACCCCCGCTGCCCGACGATCGTCTGGGTGGAGCAATACGCACCCGCGCTGTCCCCCGTAGAGGCGGCGCGGAGCGCCGGGCTGGCGGTCGCGCCGGCGGCGGTAAGCCGAGCGGTCGTCCGCCGCACGGGGACGGGCCAGGCGATCATCTATCCGCCCGTAGGCTGAGCGTTCTTCCGGTCTTTCGCGCGGGCGGTGGAACGTCGGCCTCGCCCGTGGCTTCTGCGTAAAGAGGAGACCAGCATGGATGACGACCGGATCTGGACGTTCGAGGAAAGCCTGTGGCTCGGCGACGCAGAGCATTACCGCGCGCTGATCGACGAGCATTGCGTCATGGTGCTCCCGGCCGAGCCCTATGTCTTCAGCGCGGACGCGGCGATCGAGGCGGTCGCGCATACCCCGCGCTGGTCGGAGGTGGATCTGACCGACCGGCGGGTGATGCGGCCCGAGGAAGGGCTGATCGTCATCGCTTATCAGGCGCGCGCCAAGCGAGAGGGGGCGACGGCCTATACCGCCTGGTGCACCACCTCCATGCGTCGGCGCGGGCATGAGGACTGGCAGGTGGTGCAGCATTCGCAACTGCCGCCGCTGGTAACGGGTGTCGCGGAAACGCGGGAGTGAACGCGCTCGGTCATTTCGGGTGCCCTGCCTGCCAAGCCTGATACTCCTCGACCGCCGTTGAGCGCTTCAACACGTGGGCGAAGGGGTCGATGACGACGTGCGCATCGGCGGAAGCGGCGAGAGCGCCGTGTCCGCCGGGCATGTCGACACGCTGGACGCGGCCGTTCACCTCGACCTCAATTGGCATCGCGAACGGGCGCGGGGCGGGCGTGCGCCAGCTTAGCTGATAGCCATCGCCCTCTGGCGATCGGTCGGCCGTCAACTCGGGTAGTGCCGCCTCCCGGAGATAGGCGTCGAAGAACCAGCCGTAATCTTTGCCCGTGACCCGGCGCACATTGGCCTCGAACTCGCGGGTCGAGCCGAAGCGGGGCACAAAGTTGCCCGGTCGCGGGTCCTCGCGTCCGTAAACCTCCAGCCGCACCGCGCGCGTCCACGCCGCGTCACCGATCAGCCAGCGGAGCGTGTGGAGCATCCACGATGCCTTGTAGTAGATGTCCGTTCCCGCGCCGCCCTTTGACGGCTCGTACACTTCCTCCTCGGTCAGCACGCGGTCGCGGACGATGGGCTTGGCATTGACGATCTTGTTGCGCTGGTCGTCCATCATCACCGCGTAGCGCGCCTCGCCCTCGCGCCAGCGCCCATAAAGCGGCTGCATATACTCCTCGAACCCCTCGTGGAGCCAATAATCGTCCCAGTTGGCGGCGGTCAGCTGGTTGCCGAACCATTCATGCCCGAACTCGTGCTGGAACAGCCAGTCGAACCCTTCGGGCGCCTTAGCATAGCCATTGCCATAGCCGTTGATCGTCTGGTGCTCCATGCCCTTGTACGGCGTCTCGACCACGCCGACCTTTTCGTCACCGAACGGATAGGGGCCGACGGTCGCCTCGTAGAAATCGAGCGTCGGCGCGAACTCGGCGAACAGCGCCCTCGCCTGCGCGCCCTCGCCGGGCAGGTACCAGTAGAACATCGGGATCGTGTTCCCATACCGGCTCTTGTACGCGCCGCTGATCACCTCGTAGGGCGCGACATTGAGCGCGATGCCATAGGTGTTGGGATGCTTGACGCGCCAGTTCCACCGCGTCCGCCCATCGGCGAGCTGGTCGACGCCGAGCAGCACGCCGTTCGACGGGGCCTTGAGCCCGGCGGGGACGGTGATGTGGAGCGTCACCACCCCCGGCTCACCGGTGGGATGGTCGAGGCACGGCCAGAACAGGTCGCAGCCATAGCCCTCCGCCGTGGTCGCGACCCAGGGTCGGCCATCAGGCGTCCTCGCCCAGACCATGCCGTCGTCCCACGGCGCCTTGACCGCGACGTGCGGCTGCCCGCCATAGCTGATCCGCGCGGTGAAGCGCGCGCCCGCCGCGAGCGGGGCGGGGAGGGTGACGACGAGCCGCCCGTCGGGGTTGCTCCACGCCGACCGGGCCAGCGCCGCGCCGTCGATGCGAATCGCGCTCACCGGCAGGTTGCGGTCGAGGTCGATCAGCAATCGCGTCAGCGGCGCGCTCGTGGTGAACGACAGCGTGGCGACGCCGTTCAGCGTCTCCGTGTCAGGCAGCACCTCGAACTGGAGGTCCGCCGCGTCCATGTGCAGCACCGCCTGTTCGGGCGCGACCGGGCCGCCGGAACGCTGGGTTTGTTCGGAAATCGCGGGCTCACCCTTGCCCGGCAGGTGAGTGGTGACGAGGGCGAGGGCGGCGAGCATCATGACAGCGGTCTAGCCACCCTCCGCGCGCTTGTCTCGCGGGCCCTCGGGGCAGCGGTCTGATTGATGACACCGCCAAGTCATCCCATATAGCTCCTGATACTAGGCCCAAGCGGCCTTGCCGGAGCTTGCATGACCGACCTTCCCGTTTTGCCGTTGCGCGACATTGTCGTGTTCCCGTCCATGATCGTTCCGCTGTTCGTCGGTCGCGACAAGTCCGTTTCCGCGCTGGAAGCGGCGATGGCGGGCGACAAGGAAATCTTCCTCGTCGCGCAGCTCGACCCGGGCGAGGACGACCCGGCGCGCGCCGACCTCTACGATGTCGGCGTCACCGCCACCGTGTTGCAGCTGCTCAAACTTCCTGACGGCACCGTGCGCGTGCTGGTCGAGGGCAAGCAGCGCGCCCGGCTGGAAGCGCTCGACGAAGCGGGCGATCATCTGACCGCCACGATCGCGTTCATCGACGAGCTTGCCCCCGAGGGAACCGAGGTAGAGGCGCTGATGCGCTCGGCGGTCAACCAGTTCGAGAACTACGCCAAGCTCAACAAGAAGCTGCCCGCCGAGACCGCGGTCCAGCTGGGCGAGATCGAGGACGCGGCCAAGCTGTCGGACGCGCTGCTCGCCAACATCGCCGTCAAGGTCGCCGAAAAGCAAAAGGCTCTGGTCGAGGCCGATCCGGTGAAGCGGCTGGAGATGGCGTTCGCGTTGATGGAGGGCGAGCTCGGCGTCCTGCAGGTCGAGAAGAAGATCAAGAGCCGCGTCAAGCGCCAGATGGAGAAGACGCAGCGCGAATA
>CAXTTR010000031.1:0-14227 GCA_964247215.1 uncultured Sphingomonadaceae bacterium | reverse complement strand
ACGCGCACCTCGGCGAAGCAGGGCGTGGCGTCCACCACCGGCCCGAGCAGCGCCGGGCGCAGCGTGCTCGCCAGCTTGCCCCACATCGCTTGAAGGCGCCAAATTGAGCAGCCCGCTGGACACCTCGTGCCGCTCGATCGACGTCCGCACCGAGCCGTGTGGCCCGAACGCATCGCGAAGCATCATCAGCTTCTGCTTCACCGTCCATGCGCGCCGGCCCGACACCCGCGCCACCACCTCGATCCGACTACTCATACGATCGCTCGTATGACCACTCGCAACCCCAACGACCTCGTCATCCACCGCGACGCTCCGCCCAAAGCGCCCAAGCATCGCGGCAGGCGCGATCAGCGCAAGGTGGCCGTCAGGCCACGCTTACCTTGTTCATTCATTTCATGGCGTAACTTATGATCACCCTCTGGCAGGCTGGCCCAACTAATTCGCCGCCTACGCATTCGCAATGCCCATGGGCCCGATTTGTCATGCCACGTTGGCGAGATCGGGGACGCCTTCGGCCTGAGTGTAAGTGACCGCCAGGGGTGATGTGGCTTGCTGTCCTGCCGTCGTCTGCGACCCCTCGACCCGGCACGGCAGCAGGCTCACTAGGAATAGTTAAAAGGGCCGATGCCAGATGCCGTCATGGTCGCCGATCACCTCCCTGGCCACATCGAGCGCCCAGAACGGTTAGGCGAGCGCGGCACCGGGCGGCCCAAGCGTGAAAGGTTGTCCGCTTGCGGACCCGCGAACGAGCCGCTCGGCACCCATCAGGCTGTACCAATCCCGGTGCCGAACGCCCCCGGACACCGAAACCCCCAAAGACAGTTAAAATTCGTCCAGATCATTCGCAAAGGTTATCGGTCCCGAGTAGTTTTGGGCGACTTCTCTCCGGACGGACTCCGTCATCTGCGCTGGCACGGGGTCGTGAGTATAGACAACTGCCTTGACGCCAGCACGTTGCGCCATAAGGCCGGCGTTTACCGGCGATAGATGTTCTTTGCGAAAGTGGTCTTCGAGCGCCGCTCGAGCTGCGGGGGGTAAGTCGGGTTTTTGTACTCTCAAAAATTTAGCGGCCATCTCAGGGTCGACGCCGATCTCACTGATAAGAAGATCTGCATCCTTCGCGAGGCGCTCGACGCTCGCACTTGGTCCGGTATCGCCAGTATAGACGATCGAACGACCTGGCATATCAAAACGGTATGCGAATGAAAGGTTTCTCGAGGCGGCCGGGCTGCCCGTCGGGAAACTGTAGTGAGTATTAACCGCCGCTGACACCCGAACGTTTCCAACCGTAAACTTTGCGCCGTCTGCGATCTCAATTACTCGGACGGTGCCTCTAGGAGAAGAACCGCTCGTAGGACGCATTGCACCCAGAGATTCCATCGCGGGAAGCATTGCATCGGTTAGTGCATCGACGGTGGCTTGTGTTCCGGGCGGTCCATAAATGATAAGCACGCCCGGAGTAGCCGCCTGGTACCTCAGGCTCAGAAGAGCAAATAAGCCGCTCGTATGATCAAAGTGAAGATGACTAATGATCACTGTTTGGACTTCAACCAACGAACACCCAACCTTGTTCAGCTGTTCAACTGCGCCGGACCCGACATCGACGAGAATATTCTGATCGCCGCTGCGCAGCAGGTTTGATGGTTCCGAACGCCGTGGATTCAGGATGGGACCCGAGTTCGTTCCCAACGTGACCCAAACCGGCGATGGCCTAGCCGGAGCCGCCCAAGCTAAAGTCGGTGCTAAAGCAGCCGCCACGAGTGCGGTAACAAGCAACGCATGTCTTACGACCATTAGTCTAACACACTCGACACGCATGTTCACCTCCTGCTTTACGCCTCGCGCCGTGCCCGAGACCGATAGACCTAGGTTACGCGGCGGCATGAATCCCGTCCAGCATTGCTTAAGCCTCGGCTTTGGTCGGCCGAATGTTGCCGATCGACCTATGAGGGTTAACGCTGCGGCTCGCGACCAGTTGGGGCCGTCGCCCGGTCGGGAAATGAACAATCGCTCCACGTCGCCCCGCTCGACGGAGCGCCCAGCGCGACCGCCTCGATCCCGCACCTGAGATCGGTATGATCCTCCAGATCCCCGATCGAAAGCGGCGTGACCGTAAAGCCGCGCTGATCGCGCAACACGACCAACTGCTCAGGGACTAGTCGCGACAGCGCCTCGCGCACCGCGCCGGGGCTGACACGAGCTCGTCAGCCAAGTCCTGGATCTTCAGCTTCTGGTTGGGTCCATGCTTGCCGGACAGGATGTCGCGCCGCACTACCTCGTATACATGTGCAGCCTGGCTCCGGCGCGCGGCCAAAGGGCCGGTCAGGGGCTCGGAGAGGGGCAGCATCCAGGCGCAAGCTCCAAAGATCATTGCGTTTCGCACGGTTCCCGACTGGATGCTACGGGCTAACCGCGCCAACGGCTTTGCCGAGCACAGGCCGCCATGCATCGCCCCGCCACGCGACGTGCTGGTCGGGACGCACCAGCGCCAAGGTGGCCCCATACAACGCCTGAACCCAGAACGCCCTCCGGCCTAACCACGTTCAGTCACCAGCAGCTCTGGGCCGCCCCAGCCCTGGAGGGTCGCGGCGATCTTCCAGCCGAGGTCGACGCCGTCGCCGACCCCCATGTTCATGCCACCTTCACCCGTCGGCGGGCGAACGTGGCAGGCGTCGCCCGCGAGCATTATGCGCCGGTCCGCATAGCGGTCCGCCTTCAGCTCGCTGGCTGTCCAGCTGTCCGCGCTCAAACACCTTGAACGAACAGTCGAAACCCGTGCGCTCGCGGATCAGCGTCGCGGCTTCATTGTTGGACAGTGACGTTCCCGGCTTGGCCCCGCCGGGCACGAAGAACCACAGGTCACCCGCGTCCATCGGGCCCAGCGCGCTGAAGCCGGCTTTGCCGATCTGCCAATAGACTGCGGCGGGCCCGAACGGGTGCGCCTCCGCCAGTCCGGGCGCACGGAAGATGATGTTATAGTGGTGCGACAGCCCGTGCCGCCCTTCCAGCTTCGCCCCGATCAGCTCGCGCACCGCGCTGCGGGCACCGTCCGCGCCGATCAGATAGCGTGCGCGCCCGCGATACTCGCCATCCTCCTCCGAGCGGAGCGTCGCCAAGACGCCCGCGGCGTCCTGCTCGGCCGTGACGAAGCTGGTGCGGAAGCGCACCTCGACGCCCGGCAACGTGTGGACCTTTTCGAGCATCACCTTTTCGAGCCGGTATTGCGGCACCCATTGCGCGTGCTCGGGGTAACGCGCATCGCGCTCTGGCGAAGCCTTGAACGCATCGGCGAAGCGGGCGAGTTCGTGCCCGTCCGGGCCGAGCCATGTCACGAACACCATGTTGTTGGCATAATCCACGCCGAACGGCGCTTCCGCGGCGAGCTGGTCGGCGATCCCCCACCGGCGCAGGTGTGTGCGAGTGCGCACGTTGCCAGTCTTCGCACGCGGCGCAACGCCGACCCGCTCCTTGCGCTCGACCAGCACAACCCCGACGCGGAGCGTGCCGAGCTCGATCGCGGCGGCGAGCCCCGCCGGGCCCGCGCCGACGACCACGACGTCGGGGGTCGAGCGTGAATGCCGCCGAGAGGTAAGCGATCTGGTCCCACACGCTGTGGATCAGCTCGCTCGTATCGCCGTCCTGGCGCAGCTCGCCATTGACATAACAACGCAAGCCCAGCCGGTGCGGATCGGCGATCTCGTCGGAGGTCACGATCCATGGGCCGATCAGCCCGTGCGTGTCGAACGATTTGCCGATAGTAAAGGTCGGCGATGCTTCTGCCAGTCGCGGGCGGACACGTCGCGTCGTTGCACACGGTCTAGCCGAAAACGTGTGCCCCGGCATCCGCGGTCGCGACGTTCGTCGCCGCTTTGCCGAGTACCACCGCCAGCTCGGCCTCGTAATCGAGCTGCTCGGTCGCGCCCGGCTCGACCTCGTCGAACGGCCCGGCGATGCAGCTGGTTTGTTTGTTGAACCAGTATTTGATGGGCCGGCACCGCGATGCCGAGCTTTTGCGCTTCGGCGACATGCTTCTTGTAGCTCATCCCGATCGCCAGGAACTTGCCCGGACGCTCGATCGGGGCGAGCAGCCGCAGCGGACCGAGGTCGAGCGCGCCGTTCGCGCGGTCCACGGCTTCGCGCACCGCCCGCAGCGCCTCGTCGCCACCCGCGATGAGCGACAGCATCGTTGGATAGCGCCCGGCAATCGCGTCGAGCGGGACGACGCCGCTTTCGTTCGCTACGCCGAGCCGCGCGCGACCGCCATCGTCGAAGCGGAGCGGTGTCATGGCGTCTTTCCCCCAGGCTCGAACCGCTCCCAGTCGAACGGGCCGATACGCGCAAGGGAGTCGATACCCTTGGCGTGCGCGTCGATCAGCACGCGGCAGCTATCGGTCAGGGCGTGCAGATGCCTTTGCATCTTGCGCACCGTCCTGATCGCCTTGTCGCGCGTCCGGTTCTCCGCCCGGCGGGTCATGCTGTCGAGCAGCTTGTCGAGATTTTATAGAAGTCGACCGAGTCTACTGATCACGGCGTCAAGCTCGACGAATATCAAGGCATCGAGAGTGTCGACACGATCGTCTTCATTCACGCCTCGCGCGATGCGTTCACAACCTTCGAGCGCGCTGGCCCGACGGAATGGCGCTCGGTCGTCCATCTGCCGGGGCAGCCGCTTGTGCTTCGCAATCCTGCCTTGACGATCACCGCCGTGGTTTCGAAGCTGTCTTCGGTCGCCCAGCGGTGCCCTTCGACCAAGACCAGAGCCTGGATCGTGGTTGCAGCCGGGCACCGGGCGGTGAAGAACGCCAGATCGCCATCGGCGATGCGGCGGCGGACCAGCAGCCCGCGCGTCCACAGCCCTGATCCCGCCTCGTCGTAATCGGCAGCATCAAGATCGGCGAGCTCGAGACAGGCCCAGTCGTGCAGCCTGGCACCCTTGGTTCCTTCCCCCGCCGAGAGCCGCTGCCAGGCATCGAGGCTGCGTGCGATCTCGTCGGCGGTGCCCGAGACGGCGGGCTTGCCGGCCCATGACCCGTGATGGCTGGCGCTGACCCCGGGTACATAGCCCTTGCCCGCCCGTCGCAGGGCCTGCTCGATGTCGCCGACGCCGTAGACGCTGCCGGCCGCTACCCACGAGAACGGAACGCTGGCGGCGACCGCGCGGCTGATCATCTGAACCGCAAGCGCCGGCTTGGTCGCAAACACCGTAGCGTCCGGTACATGGCTCGCCGCCCCCGGAGATATCTCGGAACCCGGCGGTCACGTGCATATATTACATTGCCGTCAAGTAAGAACGTTATCGAAACGTTAATAACTCTTGCGGATCGTTTACAATCCTCTAGTTAGTAATACGTGTTAACAGACGTTAGTCGGGAGAGCAGTTTGCGCGTTCTTTTGGCAGGAGGCATGGGTTTTCTCGGCTCGCATCTTGCCGATCGTATGCTGCGTCGGCCTCAAATAAGCGAACTGGTGGTCGTCGACAATCTCTGGACGGGACGGGAGCAAAACCTCGCCCATGTGCGCGACCCTCGCCTGCGTTTCGTTCAGGCCGCGTTTGAAGAACTAAGCGACGCCGCAGCTTTTGACGAGATCTATCACTTCGCATCACCAGCGTCGCCGCCCTGGTACATGCAGGAGCCGATCAGGACCATCAAGGCAAACGTGCTGGGCGGTTTACGTGCGCTCGAGCTGCTGCGCCCTGGTGGGCTGATCTGTTACACATCGACCTCCGAAGTATACGGCGATCCGCTCGTTTCACCGCAGCCCGAAAGTTACCGCGGCTCGGTCGATTGTACCGGGCCACGCGCCTCGTATGACGAAAGCAAACGCTGCGTAGAGGCGATGCTGTTCGAGGCACGCCGGGTCCACGGCGTGCGCGTCAAGGTCGTACGCCTGTTCAATGTTTTCGGTCCGCGCACCCGTCCTGACGACGGCCGCGCAGTATCGAACTTTATTACCCAAGGGCTCCGTGGCGAGCCGATTACGATTTACGGAGATGGCAGCCAGACCCGCAGTTGGGGCTATGTCGACGACATCATCGACGCGCTGGCGATGTTCTTCTGGCAGCATCGGTCCGATTATCCCGGTCCGCTCAACGTCGGAAACGATCGCGAAATCTCGGTGCTCGACGTTGCGAAGTATGTCCAACGCAGCTTTCCAGGGTCGCCGATAGTATTCGGTCCGGCAGCTGTTCAGGACCCGACGAACCGCCGGCCCGACCTGACTTTAGCTTCGAAGTACCTCCCTGGCTGGTCATGTAAGGTAGCCTATGAGGAAGGCGTAGACCGCACGATCAATTGGTTTTTCGACGAGATGGGCCGCTCGCCTGTCGCTTCTGAGGTTCTGCCGGCCAACGGTACCAGCCAGCACTCCGCGGCCAAAGTCATCCGGCCAGTCCGCCCAGCTATCAGAACCGTCCGGGATGCCCATCCCTGGATCGATGCGCAAACGCTGTAATTCTTTTCTGTGGTGATCGCGACGGGACCGATGGTCGCTGTCGTTGTACCGATGTACAACGCCGGCCGTACCGTCGATCAGACGCTGGCGAGCATCTGCGCGCAAACCTACGAACACCTCGAAATCATCGTGGTGGATGATGGCTGTAGCGACGCTTCGAACGCGACCGTTCAGGCGCGGGCGCTGGTCGACCCACGTATCCGACTGCTGCATCAGGCGAATGCCGGTGTCGCGGCTGCGCGTAATACCGGTGCAGCCGCGACAGCCGCGCCGTACCTGGCGTTTGTCGATGCTGACGATATCTGGGCTCCCGAGAAGGTCGAGCTCCAACTGGCGGCGCTGATCGCCGGACGCACACCTGCGGTTGCATATTGCTATTACGCTCAGATCGACAACACCGGCCGGGTGCTCTGGCTCAGCCAGCCCACTCCCCACGAAGGGGATGTATTGCGCCAGCTTTGCCGGCTCAACTTCATCGGCAATGGCAGCTCGATGATGATGCCACGCGTCGTCTTCGACACCGTCGGCGGTTTCGACAGTTCGTTACGCGCCGCGCATGCGCAGGGCTGTGAGGACCTCATGTTCCTGCTGAGCGCCGCCGAACATTTCCCATTTGTCTGCGTCCCGCGGCACCTCGTCGGGTACCGGCTAACCCACGACAATATGTCAAGCGACGTGATGCAGATGGTGCGCTCGTTTGAAATGGTGACCGCCCGCTTCCGCGCGCGGTGTCCGCAATATGCACCCGAACTCGACGCGCAGCTGAAGGATATCATTGCGTGGCTGTGTGACCGGGCGCTGATCGCCGGGCGCGTGAGAGCGGGCCTGCGTTTGTTGCGCCGCCTGTATCGGGCAGATCACAGCATTGTATTTGAACGGCTCGGCGATTTGCTGAGATCGTATTTTCGGGCCCGTGTCGTGCCACAGTGGATGAAGCGCGGCTTGCGGCCGCTATGGGCGCGGATCCGACCACCGCGCCGTGCCTATATCGAGCAAAGCTGGTGACTGGAGCTTTGTTTCGACGTCGGATCATGCAGCTGTTCAGGCTAGCGCAACCGCCGCAATGGGCGGGGCCAGCGACTGTCGTACTCGGGCTGGCTGGCGCGCTGCTGGAAGGCGTCGGGCTGGTGCTGTTCATCCCGTTGCTGCAAAGCCTGGGTGCACCTGCAGCGCGGCAGCCCGGCGTCGGGCGGCTTCTCGACTCCCTGCTGACTGCGATCGATCCGGCGCGGCTCACCAGCGTCGTTGTCCTGCTGCTCTGTCTCAGCATCGTGCTCAAGAACATCGTCAACCTCGCTGGTACCTGGGTCGGCCGCTACGTCGATGGCGACGTGGCGCACCGCCTTCGCAGCCGGATTTTTGCACAGACGCTGAGTTCCTGCATCGACTACCGCGCCGGGGTTCGGCGTGCCGACATCGCGACCACAATGAGCACCAATAGCTGGAAGATCAGCAGTGGCGTCAGTATTGTCTACAGGCTCGTCGTGGCCTCCGTAAGCGCAGCCGTTTTCGTCGCGCTGATGATGAGCATCTCGGTGTCGCTCACGCTCGTGGCGCTATCATTCTTCGCTTTGATTGCGCTGCTGATCCGGTTTGCGACGCAACGCGCTGACGCGACCGGCCGTGCTGTTGTCGAGGAAAACAAGCAATTCGGTCAGCGCATGTGGGAAAGCATGCTGAGCCTGCAGGTGATCCGCGCATTTGGCCGCGAGGAGTTTGAACGGCAGCGCCTGTACGACCTGTCCGAACTAGTACGCCGACGGCTGCTCAAGCTCGACATGCTGTGGGCCGTACCGGGTCCGATCGCCGAGCTTTCGATAACCTGTTTGATCGGGCTGCTGATCGTTGCCGCGCACGATACCGGTATCGGCATCGCCGCGCTCGCGGCGTTTCTGTCGCTGCTATACCGTCTGCAGGGTCCGGTCCGCGAGCTGCTCCAGTCCCGGGTGGCGCTCGACAGCCTTGCCGGAGCGATCGATGATGTTGACGCTGTACTACGCGATACCGCTGAGCCGCACCTTGTCGATGGCGTGGTCGTCGCGCCACCGCTGCAGACAGCTATCAGCTTCCGGCACGTCTACTTTCGCTATGGTCCTGGCGAGCCCTGGGCGCTCGAAGATGTTTGTTTCAACATTCCAGCCGGGAAGACCACCGCCATCGTCGGTGAGTCCGGTGCTGGCAAATCGACGCTGATGGCACTTCTGTTCCGGTTTCAGGATCCGACGCGTGGCGTTGTCGCCGCCGACGGAACGCCCCTTAGCCGTTTTACAATTGCGAGCTGGCGTAACCGGTTGGCGCTGATGTCTCAGGAGGTGCAGCTCTTTAACGACAGCATCGCGGCCAATATCGGTTATGGCCGTGTCGCTGCCAGCGGGGAGCACGTCCGCGCTGCTGCACGCATCGCGCGAGCGCACGATTTCATCGATGCGCTGCCGCACGGTTACAGCACGCTGGTCGGCGATCAGGGCATGCGGCTGTCGGGTGGTCAGCGGCAGCGGATTGCGCTCAGCCGCACGATCCTGCGCGACCCCGACGTGCTGCTGCTCGACGAAGCGACCAACGCGCTCGATGTGGAGTCCGAGCAGGCGTTTCAGCTGGCGCTCGAGGAATATTCGCATCGCCGTACGGTGATCGTCATCGCGCACCGGCTGTCCACAGTGCGCAACGCCGATCAGGTTGTCGTTATTGCCAAGGGGCGCGTCGTCGAAGCCGGCGCGCCGCGGCATTTGCTGGACAATGCCGGTCACTTCGCGCGGATGTATAATCTCCAGCATGGCGAGATGAGCGTGCACGCTGGAGGCCGCCAATGAGCTATCGGCTTGTCGAACTCGAACTGACACGCCCGCTCGCGCCGGTTGTGCTCGACGCTGGCGAGACCGGTTGTGGCATCATTGCGCGCTGGCAGGACCAACTGATCGGGTTTGTCCTGCTGCCGATTACCGGCGGCGTGCTGTCTACCGCTATGCTGGCGCAATTGGCTGACCAGAAGTTCGCGTCAGCGATCCTTATTGCCAAAGCCGAGCGCGAGGTCGCCGACCGGTCACCCCAGCCGGAGAGGCTGCCCCGGCTTAGCATCGCCATCTGTACTAAAGATCGTGCGGAGCGCCTGTCACGGCTGCTGGCAGCGCTGAGTGCGGTGCGGCCTGCATCGGTGTTCTCGGACCTTGAAATCATCGTTGTCGATAATGCTTCGGTCGATGCAAGCACGCGTGATGCGGTCGCGGCATTTCCAAACGTTCGTTACGTCTTTGAAGCTCGCGCCGGTCTCGACTTCGCCCGCAACAGCGCGGTGCATAGCGCGACCGGCGACCTGCTGGCCTTTCTTGACGACGACGTCGTCGTTGACCGGCATTGGCTGGACGGACTGGCCGCCGCATGGCGCAGCAATCCGGCGGCCGGAGGTTTCACCGGACTCGTACTTCCGTATAAGCTCGATACGGAGGCGCGACTGCTGTTCGAACAGCGCGGCGGCTTCGGGCGGGGCTTCAGCCGGCGTGAATTCCACGCCACCAGCTTCGCGTTGCCGCTGCATCCGGTCGGGGCGGGCGTCCTTGGCGCGGGATGCAACATGGCATTCGAGCGCTCGCTGCTGATCGAACTCGGCGGCTTCGACGAGGCGCTCGACACCGGCGCGCCGCTGCCCGGCGGCGGCGACCTCGATATTTTCTACCGCGTGCTGCGCGCCGGCCGTGCGATGGTCTACGAGCCGCGTTACGCTGTCTATCACGAGCATCGCGAGACGATTGCGCAGCTGCGCCGCCAGTATTGGACCTGGGGCCTCGGCATGATGGCGTTCCTCGATAAGTGCCGCCGTGCCGATCCGCAGCTGCGTGACCAGCACCGCCGGATGATCCGCTGGTGGACGCTCGATCAGTTGAAATTGATCGTCCGCGCTCTCCGGCGGCATACATTTCCCGAACTGCGCTTTCACCTCGCCGAGCTATGGGGCGGCATCTGCGGCGTATTCGGCGAATACGACCGCTCGCGCGGGCGGGTAGCCGCGATCCGGGCGGAGCGGTGATGACGGCGCAAGCGGTCACCGTCCGGCATTTCGACCTCAGCACTGGCCGCGACGACGATATCGACAGTGACGGCACCGCCGTGCTGACGGTATTCTGGTGGCAAGCATTGCCGCTCGGCATGATCACGGCAAGCGCCGACGAGGTGCCGTTTGGCATCGGCACGCGGCGCCAGCTGATTGCCCGCTTTGCCGCCGAGCAACGGACGGCGCGCGACCCGCAGCTCGGTGCACCGTTGGCGGCAGGCAGCGAAGGCGTTGCCGCCAGCCGCGCAACACTTAACACCGTACTCACCGCCCGCGACATGCTGGGGTGGCTCGAGCAGGCCAGCAAGCCCGCTGCTGCAAACGGCGAAACGATCTCGATCGTCGTTTGCACCCGCGACCGGGGCGAGGCTCTCCGCAACTGCCTCGCGTGGCTGGTCCAGCAGCGGCGGCCGCCGAGCGAGATCATCGTCGTCGACAACGCTCCGGATTGTTCGGCGCGTGATATCTGCGCCGCGTACGCTGCGGTGCGCTATGTACACGAGCCTCGGCCCGGACTTAGCTACGCACGCAATGCCGGGGTCCGGGCGAGCCGCGGCGAGATTGTCGCTTTCACCGATGACGATGTCGTGGTGGACCCGGGCTGGACCGCCGAGATCGCGGCGGCGTTCGCCCGCTCGGGCGCGGATGCGGTCACCGGACTGGTGCTGCCGCTGCGGCTCGAGACTTCGGCGCAGCGCTGCTTCCAGTTCGACATGGGCGGTTTTGGCAGCAGTTTCGTCCCGGCGCTGTTCGATCAGCGCTTCTTCGCCGCGACGGCACCGCACGGCGCGCATGTCTGGCGGATCGGCGCAGGTGCCAACATGGCATTCCGGCGCGGTGTATTCGGCCGTGTCGGCGGCTTCGACACCCGGCTTGGCGCGGGAGCCTCGGGCTGTTCGGAGGATTCGGAACTCTGGTATCGGCTGCTCGCGGCCGGCGGTACTTGCCTCTATGAGCCGCGGGCCGTCGTCCATCACGATCACCGCGCCGACTGGCCCGGCCTCGAACGCCAGATGCGCGCCTATATGCGCGGCCACGTCGCGGCACTGGTCGCCCAAAATGATCGCTTCGGCCACCGCGGAAACATCCGGCGAATCTTCCGTCAGCTCCCCGCCTATTTTGTCAGGACTGCCGTGCAGACCGTGCTCAACGACACGCCTGATCGCCGTCGAATCCTGCGGCAGGAGCTGCTCGGCTGGACGCAAGGCCTGCGCTATCTTGTGTCGCCACGCTGGCGGCGGCAGCGCGCGGAACCGCTGATGATCGCAGCGCCGCCCCTCGCCTGGCAATCGGCGGCATGAACATCCGGGCACCGCTCGGCGCGTTCCTGCGGCGCAACCCGTTTGCGCGAGGCTGGACCGATGGGCTGTTCTACCGCGAGAAGATGCGCGCAATCCACCGTATAGCGCCCGCTTCGCTGCCCAAGACGGCAATCATTCTCGAGATCGGTGGCGGGCGGAGCGGCTTGGCTGCCATGCTGTATCCCGGCGCGACGGTGGTGACGCTCGATATTGACTCCGCGCTGGCTGTACAGCAGTCAACGTTCGTCTGCGGCGACGCCTGCCAGCTGCCTTTCCCCGACACCAGCTTCGACGTGGTTACGCTGTTCGATGTCCTTGAGCACATTCCCGACGATCGCCGCGCCGCGGCCGAAGCGGCTCGGGTAACGCGCCCGGGCGGGCACGTGCTGATCTCGACCCCGGCGTCGGACTGGCACTACCCGTATTACTCGCCAATGCAGCCGCTGTGTCCCCCCGAAAGCGAGCTGATGACGGAATGGGGTCATGTCCGGCGCGGTTACTCGCCTGCTGACCTGACCGTGCTCTTCGATGGCCCGGCCGACCGTCGCGCCAGCTTCATCAACCCAATCACGGCATTCTTTCATGATATCGCGTTCTCGAGACTCGGACCGCGGCGCCGCCGCCTGCTGTACGCGCTCGCCGCTGTGCCGACCGCGCTTGCCTATGCTCTCCATCGTCCGGGCAACCGCGGCACCGAAATTGCGGCCGCGTGGCGGCGGTGACCGCCGCGCCTGGCATCGCTATCTTTCCATGGGGTGACGTTATCGAGGAGTTCCTCGAACCAATCGGCCTCGGCTTCGAAGACATCGCGACCCAGATGACCGGCGGCTGGCTGTTCGGCTATGTCGCCGCGCTGCAACTCGCCGGCTGGAGACCGTTCGTTGTCTGCGCTTCGGACCAGGTCAGTGTAACGCAATGCCTCACGCACGCGGCAACTGGCGTAGCGATCTGGATCGTTCCCGGCCGACGGGTTTCCGAAACGCAGGCACCGGCGCGACGCAGCATCGAGCGCTGGCTCGCAACGCCGCTGCGCGCCTTTCGCAAGGTGCTCGAGGCTGAGCGCTGCCGTGCGCTGATCATCCAGGAATATGAGTACACGCGCTTCGACGCCCTTGTGCGCCTTGCCCGCCGCCTCGCGATCCCCGCCTACGCCAGCTTCCAAGGCGGCGATCAGACGTTGTCATGGGCTGAAGCCTGGACTCGCGGCAGCTCGCTGCGCCTTTGTGCAGGCCTGATTATCGCCTCGTCATCCGAACGCGCGCGCGTCGAGCATCGCTACGCCGGCAGGCATCCGCCGCTGTCCGATATTCCTAATCCGATCGATGCCGAAACCTGGCGAGCGACGGACCGTCGTGTGGCGCGCCAACAGCTCGGTATCGACGCAGACAGCTTCGTAGTTATTAACCACGGCCGCATCGATATCGCGCGAAAGGGGCTCGACGTGCTGCTTGCTGCGTGGGCGCGCTGCCGCGGCGGCGAGCTTGTGATTTTGGGCTCAGGGCAGGACCACGCCGCCTTTGGTTCACTGCTGACAGAAAGTGGACTGCGGAACGTCCGCTGGCTGTCAGGGTACACGACCGACCGCGAGCTGATCCGGAGGTGGCTTTCAGCCGCCGATGTATACGTTAGTGCATCGCGGATCGAGGGCATGCCCGTCGCGCCGCTCGAGGCGATGGCGTGCGGATTGCCGGTTGTCGCCACCAACGCGCAGGGGCTGCCCGACATCTTTGCAGCCGGCATCAAATCCGGCGGTATCGTTGTCCCGCGAGACGACCCCGCCGCTCTCGCCGCCGGGCTCGGACAACTCCATGGCGATACCGCAATGCGCCTTGCACTAGGCATTGCCGCGCGGCAACGGGTCGAAGCGCATTTTGCACTGCCGGTAGTAGCGAAACTTTTCAGCAACTTGCTTGGGAACGCGAGGCTCAGCGCCAGTTGATGAGATTCCCAAGGCGACGATGATGTGATCCAATGATGGCGCTTGAGGAAGCGCTACGATGAGTAATTTGATCTGGTTAGCGGCGGCGCAGGTTCGTCGGATCGAGCCGCATTTCCCGCTGTCACACGGTGTGTCCGGGGTCGACGACCGGCGGGTGATCAGCGGAATCATCCTGGTGATCAGGAACGGCCCGCGCTGGCGCGACGCGCCCAAGGACTATGGCCCGCCCAATCGCGAAAAAGGAAGAAGGCGTGCATGGCGGGATCGGCAGCAGTGAAACCGGCGGCGGTGCCTACCCGAACCCGCATACCGGCAAGCCTGGCGCAGTCAGTCTCAGCCACGGCGGCCAGACCGAGATGAATTAGGGCGTCCGATAGCAGAGGAACCGAAAGTTCGATTCAGCCTTCGTCGTCGTTGGCGTCGGCCGGATCGCGCAACGGCCGCAGCTTTCCGCGTGCGATCTGGTCTGGCAGGAAAAAGGCGTAGCGG
>CAXTTR010000030.1:8782-14377 GCA_964247215.1 uncultured Sphingomonadaceae bacterium | reverse complement strand
TTCATCACCTGGCCGACCGCCATCATGACGCTGTCGGTCGGCGTGCCGCGCACCGCAAAACGCTTGGGGCCGAGCTTACGCAACCGGATCGGCGCGGTCAGCGTCAGCGAATGCCCGGTACCCGACTGCTCCTCAGCGGGCGCGACCACCCAGACATCATTCGACAGCTGCGCCGCTATCTGTTCGAGCGCGACGAGTCCGGGAGCCTCGATGCCGTCGTCGTTGGTGAGCAGAATGCGCATGGTGTTCCTTTCAGTGCTCCCCGCCTTCGGGGAGGGGGACCGCGTCTTCGCGGTGGAGGGGCGGAGCGACCGGGATGAGCTCTCTTTATTCGTGAACACAGCTCCACCGTGACCGATGACGCTTGACTGGTTATCCGACGACGACCTCAGGCGATCACCGCCCCTCCACCACGCCTGAAGCGGCGCGGTCCCCCTCCCCGAAGGCGGGGAGGATCAGCTTGGCTTCAGCTCGGTCACGCCGCCCATGTACGGCCAGAGCAACTCGGGCACCCCCACCGAGCCGTCGGCCCGCTGATAATTCTCGAGCACCGCAACGAGCGTGCGCCCGACCGCCAGCGCCGAGCCGTTAAGTGTATGGACGAAGCCGCGCGTGCCCTTCTCGCCCTTGGCCCGGTAGCGCGTGTCCATCCGCCGCGCCTGAAAGTCGCCGCAGTCCGAACAGCTCGAAATCTCGCGGTACTGCCCCTGCCCCGGCAGCCAGACTTCGAGGTCATAGGTCTTGCGCGCCGAAAACCCCATGTCGCCGGCGCACAGCAGCATGCGGCGATAGGGCAGCCCGAGCCGGTCGAGGATCGTCTCGGCGCACGCGGTCATGCGCTCATGCTCGTCCGCCGCCTGCTCGGGCGTGGTGATCGAGACGAGCTCGACCTTGTCGAACTGATGCTGCCGGATCAGCCCGCGCGTGTCGCGGCCCGCCGAGCCAGCCTCTGAGCGGAAGCAAGGGGTTAGCGCGGTGAAGCGGAGGGGCAGCGTAGCGATGTCGACGATCTGCTCGCGGACGAGGTTGGTGAGCGACGCCTCGGCGGTCGGGATCAGGTAGCGCGGCGGCTGGTCGGTGGTCTTGAACACATCGTCCTCGAACTTCGGCAGCTGCCCGACGCCGAACAGCGCCTCGCCGCGGACGAGGAGCGGCGGCGCGACCTCGGTATAGCCGAACTCGGCGGTGTGCACGTCGATCATATACTGGCCAAGCGCGCGGTGCAGCCGGGCGAGCAGGCCTTTCAGCACGGCGAAACGCGCGCCGGAAATGCGCGCGGCAGCATCAGGGTCGTAGCCGAGGCGCAGGGCAAGCGTGTCGTGTTCGAGCGGGGTGAAGGCGAACGTCGGCTGGGTACCGCGGATGTGGATAAGGAGGTTTGCGGTTTCGTCAGTGCCGTCGGGAACTTCTGTAGCGGGAAGGTTAGCGATTGAGCTAAGTATTACCTTGAGCTTTTCCCCATTGATCTGCAGGATCTCTGTGTAATTTGATAAGGCGATCTTCATGTCCTGAACTCTAATCGCGAATTGCTTGAGTTCTTTCTCGTCATTTCGATATTTTACTGCACCGTATTCCTGCGATAG
The DNA here is from genome assembly GCA_964247215.1 of uncultured Sphingomonadaceae bacterium. Classification (GTDB taxonomy): domain Bacteria; phylum Pseudomonadota; class Alphaproteobacteria; order Sphingomonadales; family Sphingomonadaceae; genus Polymorphobacter_B. The sequence goes on along the minus strand of CAXTTR010000030.1, from coordinate 12,794 downwards.
ATTCTTCTGCTGTTGATAAATCTGCATCTGCTGGCCGTTTGCCTCTCGCGCCAGTCGATCGATTACAAGCAGTGTCGCAGACAATGGGTCCACCCCCCGCCGCCGCAGCCCGGCGTCGAACGCCTCGGGGTCGGCGCGGATGGCTTTGATGTCGTGCATGGCGGGGACGCTATGGCGGCGCGCGTGGCGGGTGGCAAGCTTGGGTATGCTTGCGTCCGAGTTCAGCCAACCCCCGCGCTGTCCCAGCGAAAGCTGGGACCCACCTCGCCGCGAGAGCAATGCTGCCCGGACGTGGACCCCAGCTTGCGCTGGGGCAGCGGGTGAATGCGGGAGCGGTGGGCTCGCAATGGCGGTGCGGGGTGTGAGTGCGGGTCGACTGGTGCCGGCGGCGCACCTTCACCCCGCCCCTACCCACACCCGCTCACCCCCGCTACAAACCGGCGCATGATCCTCGACTGTCCTGCGTGCGGCGCGCGTTACCGGCTGCCCGATGATGCGATCCCGGCGGCGGGCAAGCCAGTGCGCTGCGCCCGCTGCAAGCACAGCTGGGTGGAACTGGGGCAGCCGCTCGACGACGAGGCCGCCGAGGCGCCGCAGCTAGGCATTGCGCCGATCGATGCGGCGTTCACCGGCGCTGCCAGCCGTGCCACCAGTGCAGCGGACCCTGCTTATCCGGAACCGTTCGCGCCAGCCGCGGCGTCCCCCGCCATACGGCCCGGTCCAGCCGAGCCTGCCGCTGCGACACAGCCCGTCGAGTGGGAGCCCGAGCCCGATCCGCCGCGCCGCCGCCGCTGGCTGTGGCTGCTCCCGCTGCTGTTGCTGATCGCGCTGGCGTTGGGCGCGGCGGCGCTGATCACGCGCCTCATCCCGGTCCCGTCGTTCGTGTCGGCACGCATCGACGTACCCTACGTCAGCCGCCCGGCGCTCAGCGTTCCCGCGCTCGACCTGCCGCCGCTCGACCTGACCCGCATTCCGTACGCCGGACCGTGGCTCGACCGCCGCCTCAACCCGCCCGCGCTGCCGCCGGTGCCGCTGACGCTACAGGCCAACGCCGACTTCCGCCAGCTGAGCAACGGCGGCCGCATGCTCGCGCTGACTGGCAGTGTGGTCAACCCGACCGGCAGCCAGCAAGCTGTCCCCGATATCGAAGCGCTCGTCCTCGACGCGTCGCGGCACCCGGTCTACCGCTGGCGCATCGCCGCGCCGCTGGTGGCGCTGCCGTCGCGGAGTGGCGCGCCGTTCGACAGTTCGGCATCAGGGTATCCGGCGAGCGGGACGACGGTGACGCTGCGCTTCGTCCGCGAGCGCTGATCGACCATTGCGGCGCACATTGCCGCCGCCGTCCCGCAATGACTGGCGCCGAGCGTCCGTCGCGCTTATGCCGATTGCGGGCATTATCAGCTTGGGGAACACGATATGATCTTTGACTATAGCGACAAAACCAAGGCCTATGTCGAGAAGCTGCGCGGCTTCATGGACGAGCACATCTACCCCAGCGAAGCGCGCTACGAGCACGAAGTCGGTCAGGGCGACCGCTGGAAGGTTCTCCCCGTTATCGAGGAGCTTAAGCCGAAGGCGCGCGAAGCCGGGCTGTGGAACCTGTTCATGAACATCAGCGACCACGACACCGGCGAGTGGAAAGGCCCCGGGCTGACCAACCTCGAATACGCGCCGCTCGCCGAGGAGATGGGCCGCACCGGCTGGTCGTCGGAGGTGTTCAATTGCTCGGCTCCCGACACCGGCAACATGGAAGTGCTGCGTACCTATGGCACCGAGGCGCAGAAGGCCATGTGGCTCAAGCCGCTGATGGCGGGCGAAATTCGCTCGGCGTTCCTGATGACCGAGCCCGCGGTCGCCTCATCGGACGCCACGAACATCGAGACCAGCATCCGCCGCGACGGTGACGAATACATCATAAACGGCCGTAAATGGTGGTCGAGCGGCGTCGGCGACCCGCGCTGCAAGATCGCCATCGTCATGGGCAAGACCGACAGCACCGCCGCCAAGCACCTCCAGCAAAGCCAGGTGCTCGTGCCGCTCGACAGCCCCGGCATCACCAAGCTGCGCGCGCTCAAGGTGTTCGGCTACGACGACGCGCCGCACGGACATTACGAGGTCATCCTCGAGAACGTCCGGATCCCCGCCTCGAACGTCGTGCTGCGCGAGAGCGCCGGCTTCGAGATCGCGCAGGGCCGCCTCGGGCCGGGCCGCATCCACCATTGCATGCGCTCGATCGGTGCGGCCGAGCGCGCGCTCGAAAAGATGTGCAAGCGGCTGAAGTCACGCGTCGCCTTCGGCAAGCCGATCAGCGAGCAAGGCGTCTGGCACGAGCGTATCGCCGACGCGCGCATCGCCATCGAGCAAGCCCGCTTGCTGACGCTCAAGGCCGCATACATGATGGACACCGTCGGCAACAAGGCGGCCAAGCGCGAGATCGCGATGATCAAGGTCGTCGCGCCGAACATGAGCTGCATGATTCACGACATGGCGATCCAGGCGCACGGCGGCGGCGGCGTCTGCCAGGATTACGGGCTCGCGTCAGGGTATGCGGGACAGCGCACGCTGCGGCTTGCGGACGGGCCCGATGAAGTGCACCGCGCCGCGATCGCGAAGGACGAGCTGCGGCGGTATAATTAAAGCACCGTCCTGCACTGAGCAGGAGCAGGTAAGTTGCCAGAAGTCGCGGCTAAATCGTGCTTAGTCCCGCTGCTGACCGGGCTGCTCGCAGCGGGTCCGGTCAGCAGCAGCGATGCCACGACCGCGCGAGCGCAACTGCCGTCCTGAAGGTAGCTAGCCCACGCGGCCTTCGACCTCAGCTGCCACTTCGCGCGAACATGTCGGAATATCTTACACTCGTTACGAGTTAGCAACGACACAACGTTGTTTTACAGTATCTTAGCAAATGGCATGGTAATTGCGGATGCTTAGCGGATGCTGATATCCCTGAAGAGGTAACCCGTATGAGAATTTTTGCGAAGCTTGCACCGCTCACTCTCGCCGCTTCGCTTGTCGCCGTTGCGCCAGCGAGCGCCGTGACCAACCTGATCGTCAACGGCAGCTTCGAGACTGGCGATTTCACCGGCTATGTTCACAGCGGTACCGCTGGTTTGTCGAACCCCGCGGTCGTGCTGACCTATGGCAGCAACGCCGGTTACGGCCAGGGTGGCGGTGCCTACGGCGAAGCCGTTCCTGCTGACAATGCAAACTCCGTGAGCCCCGATCCGGTTGGCACCAGCGCCGCCTATTTCGTCGATGACGCCGCGGTCAACGAGGCGATCTCGCAGCTGACGCTGCTGCAGGTCGGCAACTACAGCATCGGCTATAGCGCTTACCTTCCGCAGAATGGCTACAACAACAAGTTCGATGCGACCTTTGCCGGTACGATCATCGGCGTACACGTTGCAGACTTTACCGCATCGCAGGTCGGCGCTCAGACATGGTACAACTTCAGCGGCGTCGCCAGCATCTCGAAGGCAGGCTACTATCAGACGTCGTTCGTCTTCAATTCTGCAGGTAATCCAGCGAAGGACGTCGTCATCGACCGCATCTTCGTCGTTGCGACCACCGCGCCGGCAACGTTCCTGATTCCGCCGACCCCGACCGCCGAGGTTCCGGAACCAGCGACCTGGGCGATGCTGATTGCTGGCATCAGCATGGTTGGCGTCGCGGCGCGTCGCCGCCGCGGCTCGGGTGCCGCTGCCGCCTGATCGATAATCGCTGCAAGGCTTGCGGAAGTGAATGGCGCGGCGATCTGATCGCCGCGCCATTCTCGTTTCTGGATACTGCGTATTCTCGATATCACGCATGTCAGGTTGCGCCCGCCCCCACCCTCTGCTATCCGCTCCGCTCTACCGGCTGGGGCTCGCTCCGGAGTGGATGGTCGTGCGGCCATGGCGGAACTGGTAGACGCGCAACGTTGAGGTCGTTGTGGCCGAAAGGCCGTGGAAGTTCGAGTCTTCTTGGCCGCACCAGCCATCCCGTCCTCGATCGCTTGATCGGCACTTGACTGGAC
>CAXTTR010000030.1:0-8772 GCA_964247215.1 uncultured Sphingomonadaceae bacterium | reverse complement strand
CACCAATCCCGCTAGGCCGTCCTAAATCTGCCGCATTAATCCCTATGTTGCGGCGTCAGGGCAAATCGTGCGTTGACCCGGAGTACAGCGGATAGTGTCCGCCGGAGGGAGAAGGTCGATGAAGCTAGTCGAGAATGCGCCGCCGGGTATCTGGGCGAAGTCACATCACCTCAACCGGATGACATTGCGTGAGCTGGTCGTCGCCTATTTCCAGCATCTCGCAATCCAGGTCTATCTCGGGTTGGCGCTCATCGCGGCGATCATCGCGGCGGTGTACCCGACGACGCTGCTGCGGGGTTTCAGTGCCGCGGCATTTGCGGTCGCCGCGTTCTCGCTGGTCTGGTACGGGCTGCACCGCTTCGTGCTGCACGGCAAGTGGATGTGGAAGTCGAAGCTGCTCGCGCCGACGTGGAAGCGCATTCATTACGACCACCATCAGGATCCGAACAGCCTCGAGGTGTTGCTTGGCGCGCCGTGGAACGTGCTGCCGACAGTGGCGCTGTTCACCATGCTGCCGGGCTTCCTGATCGGCAGCATCGGCGGCGCGGCAACTGGTTTTGCCGCTGGGCTGGTGCTGACGGCGCTGAACGAGTTCTGCCACTGCATCCAGCATCTGTCATACAAGCCCAAGAACAAGTGGCTGGTATCGATGAAGGCGCGGCACATGTCGCATCACTTTCACGACGAGACCGGCAACTTCGGTATCACCGACTTTAGCTGGGACCGGCTGTTCGGGACGCTGTACAATCGCCCCGATCGCCCGGTGAAGAGCCCGTCGGTGTTCAATCTCGGCTACACTGAAGAAGTTGCCGAACGTTATCCCTATGTTGCCGAGCTGTCCGGCGGCATCGTCACCGGACACCCGCGCCAGCGGGATACCGAACACCGACGCGCGGCCTGAGTTGGGCATGGGGGGCCCGCTCAAGCTAACGCCGGTACTGACCGCAGCCGACCGCGGGCGGTTCGTCGAGCTGCCGTATCGGCTGTACGCCAATGACCCAAACTGGGTGCCGCCGCTGCGCTCCGAAGCGCGCGAGTTGATCGACGGTATCAAGACCAATCCATGGTTCGGCCACGGGCGATCGGCGATGTGGCTGGTCGAGCGGGACGGCGAAGTCGTCGGGCGCATTTCGGCGCAGGTCGACGAGCTCGTTCAAACGCATATCGCTGCCGGGCTCGGGCACTGGGGGCTGCTCGAATGCGTTGACGACGGTGCCGTTGCCGCGCTGCTGCTCGACACCGCCGAGGGCTGGCTGCGCGAGCAGGGCATGACCAGCGCACAGGGGCCGTTCAGCATTTCGATCTGGGACGAGCCGGGGCTGTTGATCAGCGGCTTCGACCGGCCGCCGACGGTGATGATGGGGCATCACCTGAGCTATTACGCACCGCTGATCGAGGCGCACGGCTATGCCAAGGTCAAGGACATGCACACCTATGAGGTGTCGATCGAGCACCCGTTTCCCGACACCGTGCAGCGCATCGTTGCCGCCGGGGAGCGTGCCGGGCGGATCAAGATCCGCCAAGTCGACAAATCCAACTTCGCGGCCGAGGCGGCGTTGATCCTCGATATTCTCAACGACGCGTGGGCGAAGAACTGGGGGACGGTGCCGCTGACCCCGCTCGAGGTTGCGCATGTCGGCAAGAAGCTGAAGCCAATCGTCTATGAGGACCTGATCCGCATCGCCGAAGTCGACGGCGTGCCGCAGGCATTCATGATTGCGTTGCCCAACCTGAACGAACTGATCGCCGACCTCGGCGGGCGGCTATTCCCGTTTAACTGGGCCAAGCTGTTGGTGCGACTGCGCCATCCCAAGGTTAACCGCATCCGCGTGCCGCTGATGGGCGTCCGCACCGCGCTGCAGGGAACGCGGCAGGCGTCGATCATGGCCTTCCTGATGATCGAATATATCCGTGAGGCAGCGCGATCGAACTATGGTGCGACACGCGCGGAGATTGGCTGGATTCTCGAAGATAATGGCCCAATGCGCTCGATCGCCGATGTCATCGAGGCGAAGGTGACGAAGACTTATCGTATTTACGAGCGCGCGCTTTAGCGGCGCAGCTTGACCCACACCGGGACGTGGTCGGAGGCTCGCTCGCCGGCGCGGACGGTGCGGTCGATGCCGGCGTTGCTCAGCCGATCGGCGGCTAGCGGCGAGAGAAGCAGATGGTCGATGCGCAGACCATGATCGCGCGGCCACGCTCCAGCTTGGTAATCCCAGAACGTATACGCCTTGCCGCTCGGCTGGATGCTACGGATGGCGTCGGTCCAGCCCTGCGCAAGCAGGCTCCGAAACGCGGCGCGCGTCGCGGGCTGGACCAGCGCATCGCCAGCCATCACGTCCTCGTTGAAGACATCGTCCGCCGTCGGGATGACGTTGTAGTCACCCGCCAGCACCACCGGCTGCTCGGTCGCCCACAGCGCCGCGGCGCGGGCGCTAAGCCGGTCGAACCAGCGCAGCTTGTAATCGAATTTCGGGCCGGGCTGGGGATTGCCGTTGGGGAGGTAGATCGTCGCGACGGTGACACCGTCGATCTCGGCTTCGAGATAGCGCGCATGGTCGTCGTCGGGCTCGCCGGGCAGCCCGCGCTGCGTCTCGACCGCGACCGCTTTCGACAGGATCGCGACGCCGTTGAAGCCCTTCTGCCCATGCACCAGCGCGTGATAGCCCGCCGCTTCGATCGCCAGCGTCGGGAAGCTTTCATCAACGGTCTTGATTTCCTGCAGGCAGGCGACATCGGGCTGCGTCTCGGCAAGCCAGTCGAGCAGCCGCGGCAGCCGCGCGCCGATACCGTTGACGTTGAACGTCGCGATCTTCACGCCGGCGTAACGGGCGTCAGATCGAGAACGACGAGCCGCAGCCGCAGCCGCTCGCGGCGTTGGGGTTCTTCACTTGAAACGCCGCAGCGCCCATTGTCTCGACATAGTCGACGCGGGCACCTTCGAGAAACGGCAAGCTTACCGGGTCGACCAGCAGCGTCACGCCGTCGGTGTCGACCGCGAGATCATCATCGGCGGCGGCGCTTTCGAGCCCGAAGCGGTATTGAAATCCCGCGCAGCCGCCGCCGTCGACCGCCAACCGCAGCTTGAGCCCCGGCTTACCCTGGCGGGCAGCGATCGCGGCGACGCGGGCGGCAGCGGCGGTGGTCATGGCAACGTCGGGAGTGGTCATACCCCTAAGTAGGGCAAATGCGCCCGTGCTTCAATCTCCCGCCACGGTCGCGGTGCCCTGGAAGCGGTCGATACTGCTATCCGGCACGAGGCTGGCGTTGGCCGCGTCCGAAGGCGGACCGCTGATATGGCTCTGCGCGGTCAGCATGAACGACGACGCATCGAGGTACGGCCGCGGGTTGACCGCCCGGCCATCGACGCGAACTTCGAAGTGCAGATGCGTACCCGTTGATCGCCCGGTCGAGCCCATCCGCGCGATCATTTCACCCTGTTTCACCTGCTCGCCGTTGTGCACCAAAATCTTCGACAGATGCCCGTAGCGCGTCGCCAGCCCGCGGCCGTGATCAAGTTCGACGAGGTTGCCGTAGCCGTTCGAGTGCCCGGCGGTGACGACGGTGCCGCTCGCGGCGGCGTAGATCGGCTCGCCCATCGCGCCCGCCATGTCGAGCCCGGCGTGCATCGCCGCGCCGCCGTTGAACGGGTCGTAACGCACCCCGAAGCCCGAGGTGTAGTTGAAATTGCGCACCGGCATATACGCTGGAACCGCCGCCATCGCGGTTTCCAGCGCCTCAAGCTTTTTCCAGCTGAGGTACAGGTCCTTGAAGCGCGGCTCGGCATCGATGGGCGTGCTGACCGGGATGTACGGGCCGCCAGTGCCGTAATTCGACTGCGCCACCAGCCGTTCAGGGTCGAGCCCGAGCTTACGGACCAGCGTCTGCGTATCCTTCAGCCGGGCGTTGGCGGCCTCGGTAGCACGGTCGACAAACGCCAGCTGCTGCGATTCGAGGCGCCGGAACGGCTCGAGCATCGCGGTTGCCTGCGGCGCGCCGCGCTTGGGTGCGATCAGCTGACCAGCATCGGTGGAATCACCACCGCGCGGCAGCAGCGCCGCAAGCTTGCCGAGATCGCGCTTGGGCAGCAGTAGCTGTGCGAGAAACTTCTGCCGCGCCTCGATCGCAGCGGCGCGGGTCGCGACGGCACCTTCAAGCGCGACGCTGTTCGACTTCATCGCGGCAAGCTGCGTCTGCATCTGCGCCAGCTCGGCGGTCTTCGCAGCGACCGCGGCTTCGCTCGTCGCATTGCCGTGGATCAGCGAAGCCGTGCTGATGCTGAGCCAACCGAGTAGTGCTGCTGCGCCGCTAATGCTCATCAATTGCGAACCCGTCCGTAAAGTAAAGGTGATGCTTCCCTCAGTGCGGTGCCACGAAAACGAGTGTGGCGGTAAGTAATGGACAGCAATGTCCTTCAGCCGCTGACGCGCGGTAGTCAGTACAGGCATGTTTAGCGCAACCTTCACGTCTCGCCGATCGTCCGGCTGGTTCTCGACTTACGTCCGCACGATCACTCCGGCCCCAGCCCCCGCTGTTGCATAGGTCATCAAACATTGTGGAAGCGCGCGATCAACCCCGCGATGAGCGAAGGGGGGTGGAACGAGTAACTGCTGCGGTCAGTCGTTCAAACGCATGAGATTTATTTCAACAGGCTGCAACCAAACCGCACTTCGTGAGTGCCGTGGTACGGAGCCGATCTGTGAGTCAGTTCCGCCCTGGAATCAGGCAATATCCTGTGCCGCCTTGAGCACCGCAGCGGCATGGCCCGGCACTTTGACCTTGCGCCATACCGCGGCGACCCGGCCGTCGCGGCCGATCAGGAACGTCGCGCGGTCGATGCCCATATACTTGCGGCCGTACATATTCTTCTCGACCCAGCAGCCATACGCCTCGACGGTGGTACCGTCGGTATCGGCTCCGAGCAGTACGTTCAGCGCGTGCTTGGCGCGGAACTTCGCGTGATCGGCGACCGAATCCTTCGAGATGCCGATGACTACGGTGCCGGTGGAGCCAAACTCGCCGGCGAGCCCAGTGAAGTCGATCGCCTCGCGGGTGCAGCCCGAGGTATCATCCTTGGGGTAGAAATACAGCACCAGCTTGCGCCCGGCGTAGTCGGCCGAGCGCAATGTGCCGCCGTTCTCGGCGGCAAGCTCGAACGGCGGCGCGAGGTCGCCGACGCCGATGCTCGCGGAAGCAATTTCGACTGCAGCGGTAGTCATTCCTGATTCTCCTCGTCGCGGCGCACGTCGAAGACACGCTGCCAGCCCGCACGCACCGTTGCCTTCGCATCCGCCAGCGCCTCCTGCAAGGCGTCGAAATCGCCAAAGCCGCACGCCTGCGACAGCAGCTCGCGCACTGGATCGCTGAAACCTTCAGGGTTTAGCGCCCCCGCGCTGCCGTCACCGACGCAGCGCAGCAGTACGAGCAGCCGCGTCAGCAGGTCGTGCGGCGCTCGAAGCCCGGGCAGCCCGGCGGCGTCGCAGGCTGGGCCAAGCTCCGGCGTCGGCGCGCTGCCGGTCGCAAGTTGGCGGTAGTGCACGATGAACTCGAGGTCGACGAGCCCGCCGGGTGCGAGCTTGACGTCCCACAGCCCCTGCCCTGGCTTGGCGCGTGCCATGTCGGCGCGCATCGCCAGCACATCGGCGTACAGTGTTGCCGGATCGCGCGGCTGGGCGATAATCGCGGCGACCGCGCTGTCGATCATCGTGCGGTCGGCAGCGTCGCCGACCACAACCCGCGCGCGGGTCAGCGCCATGTGCTCCCACGTCCACGCCTCGCTGCTTTGGTAACGCACGAAGCTGTCGACGCTGACCGCGAGCAACCCTTTAGCGCCCGACGGCCGTAGCCGCGTGTCGATCTCGTAAAGCGTTCCCGCCGCGGTTGGAACCGACAGCGCCGCAGTTAGCCGCTGCGTCAGCCGCCCGAAGTAAAGCGTCGCGGCGAGCGGCTTCACGCCGTCGGACACCGACTCGTGGCTGCCGGTGAACAGGTAAACAAGGTCGAGGTCGGACGCCTGCGTCAGCGCTCCCCCACCGTAACGCCCAAATGCCAACACCAGCAGCCGCCCGCCGGGCACGCGGCCGTGCACGGCCTCGAAATCTGTGCTGACTGCGTAGGTCAGTATCGCGAGTGCCGCATCGGCAAGACTTGCGAGGTCATGGGCCACTCGCAGCGGATCGGCGCGGCGCTCGATCAGCTGCGCGCCGAGCTGGAACCTGTGCTCGGCGGTCCAGCTCCGGACGCGGTCGAGCGTCGCTTCGAGGCTCATTCCAGCGACCGCGGCGGCCAGTTCGGCGGTGAGCGCCGATGCGTCCGGAAGCGGCTCAAAGCTGTCGCGCTCGAGCAGCACGTCGAACAGCGCCGGGCGTTTCGCCAACGCATCGGCAAGCACTGGAGTTACCCCGAGCAGCCGGCCGAGCAGCGGCAGCAGGCGGGGGTTGGCTTCGAGCAGCGTGAAGAACTGCAAACCGGCTGGAAGCTGTCCGAGGAAGGTGTCGAAGCGCGCCGTGGCATGCAGTGGGTTTGCGGCCGTCGCCAGTTCGCGCACCAAGCCGGGAAGCAGCGCTTCGAACGCAGCACGCGCCGGGGGGCTACGCAGCGCGCGGTGTGAGGCGCTGCGCCATCGTGTGATGCTCGGAATCAGCGCAGTACCAGCAGCCAGCCCAGTGGCGGCGAACCATTGCTGAAGGCTCTCGTCGCTAACCGGCAGGCCTGGCGACGCCGTCTCCCGCGCGTCGGCGATCAGCCGGTCATAGCGGGTCGCGACCGCCCCCGTGGTCGCGCCAAGCTGCGCCTCCAGCGACGCCCAGCCCGCATATCCGCTCAGCACTGCGACAGCCTCCCGCGTGCCCTCGTTCAGCGGCACGCGATGTGTCTGCTCGTCGGCGTGCATCTGCAGCCGGTGCTCGATGGTGCGCAGCCAGCGGTAGGCGTCGCCGAGCAGTGCGGCGTCTTCGGGATCGACGTGCCCCGCCGCGGTCAATGCCGCGAGCGCATCGAGCGTCGCGGGCGCTCGTAGCGCCGGATTACGGCCGCCCCACACGAGTTGATGGATCTGCGCGAAAAACTCGATCTCGCGGATGCCGCCGCGCCCGCGCTTGAGGTCGTAGCCGGGCCCGACGACCTGCGCCGCGTCATAATGATCGCGGATGCGCAGCGACACCGCCTTGATGTCGGCAATCGCCGTGTAGTCGAGCGAGCGCCGCCAGACGAACGGCGCGATCGCCTGCAGGAACGCCTGCCCGAGCGCGATGTCGCCGCCGCAGGCGCGCGCGCGGATGAACGCGGTGCGCTCCCACGTCAGCGCCTCGGACTGGTAATAGTGCTCTGCCGCCGCGACCGGGATCGCCAGCGGCGTCGCTTCTGGAACCGGGCGCAGCCGCAGATCGGTGCGGAAGACATACCCGTCGGCGGTCTTGTCCTGCAGGATCGCGACAACCCGCCGGGCAATGCGGACCGCCGCTTCGGCATGCTCCTCGCGCGGGCGTACCGGGATGGCGGCCGGGTCGTAGAGCAGGATCAGGTCGATATCGCTGGAATAGTTGAGCTCGAAGCTGCCGAGCTTGCCTAGCGCCAGCGCGACGAAGCCGGCGTTAGGCGCGCCGCGTTCGGTAAGTGCTGTAGCAATGGCGGTGTCGACGGCGAGGTCGGCGAAGTCGGAAAGCGTGCGCGTGACCCGTTCGAGCGGCCACTCGCCCGCAAGGTCGGCAAGCGCGGTGATCAGCGCGATGTCGGCCTTGGCTTGGCGGAGACGCTCGGTACTTGGGCGGGATGTGTCACGGGCGAGCGCGAAAGCGGCGTGGGTAGCGGCTCCGGGTCCGTCGGTGAGGAGCAGCGTGGCGGTGGCGGCGCGGGTGCGGAGCAGCCCGCGGAGGTAAGGGCTGTGCGCGGCGGCTAGGTCGATGGCGACGGCTGCTTTACTGCTCCCTTCCCACTTTGCGGGAGGGGCCGGGGGTGGGGCAACGCGCTCGAAGTTCGCCGTCTCGCACCCCCACCCCCCAGCCCCCTCCCAGAAGCGGGAGTGTCGCCCTTAGTTCCGCGACAGGCTATCCACCTGCCCCATGATCTGCGCCAGCGCGGTCACGCCGCCCGTCGGCGCGTCGAGCCGCCGCGATGGCAACAGCCCATCGCGCAGGATGATCTCCAGCGCCGCCCGCCCGCGCGCCACACGGCTCTTGATCGTGCCGACGGCGCATTCGCAGATCGCCGCGGCTTCTTCGTAAGCGAAGCCACCCGCGCCCACCAGGATCAGCGCCTCGCGCTGCGCCTGCGGAAGCTGGAGAAGACCGCGCTGCAGATCGGCAAGGTCGACCTGACGGTCCTGCCCGGCTGGCATCGCCAGCAGGCGGTCGGCGGTGAAATCGTCCCACTCGCCTTTGAAGCGGGCGCGGCGCATCTGGCTGAGGAACAGGTTACGCAGAATGATGAAGGTCCATGCGCGCATGTTGGTGCCGGCCTGGAAGCGCTCGCGTGCCGCCCACGCCTTGAGCAGTGTCTCCTGCACGAGATCGTCGGCGAGGTCGCGGTTACCCGACAGCGAACGGCCAAATGCACGCAGGTGCGGAATGACCTGACTCAGTTGCGCCTTGAAGTCGGCGTCGGATAGTGCCTCGGGACGGGAATAAAGCGTCTTCTCGCCCTCGCCAAGCTTGGCGAGCAGTTCCTCGAAGATCGCGGGCAGTGCGGCGTCGCTGGCGTCGGCAAACGCGGTACGCAGATAGGCACCGATATCCTGCAGCTGCGGCGAATGCGTCGAGGCGGGAGCCGCCT
>CAXTTR010000029.1:0-14480 GCA_964247215.1 uncultured Sphingomonadaceae bacterium | reverse complement strand
GGCAGCGACACCTCGCGGTCGAGCGCCAGCGGAAAGGAGAATGCCGCGATCCCCAGCGTCACCGCGGCGAAGGCGAAGCCGACGAGATTGCCGACGACGATCAGCCGATGCCCGCCCGAGGTCGTCAGCACGGCGGAAAGAAACGCCGGGATGTCGCGGGTGCTGACCGGTCCCATCGCCCAGCGCTGGATTTCGAGCGCGCTCCACAGCCACGCGACGAACAGCACCGCGAGGATCGCACTGAGGCCGATGACGGTACCGAGCGACTTCGCGTGCAGGACGTCGAAGACATGCGTCCAGTGCGTATCGAGCCCAGACTCGCGGCGGCGGCTGAGCTCGTACAGGCCGAGCGCCGCGATCGGCCCGACGAGCGCGAAACCCGAGATCATCGGAAAGATCAGCGGCACGACGTCGTTGCCCAGCGCCGCCCGCGCCGCGATCAGCCCGACCGCGGGATAAATCAACGTCAGCAGGATCAGATAGGTCGGCATCAGCCGGAAGTCGTCGAGCCCCTCCCGCAGCGACGCGATCAGGTCGGCGTTGGTGATGTGCCGGGCTCGCGGCGGCGCGGTCGCCGTCGTTAACGGAAGCGTCGGTGCATTCGCCATCGCCTGCTCCTGGCGTCGCTGTCGATGGCGGTATGATTTACCTGATCGTCGCGCTTGTCGAGGGCTTTCGCGCTTGGCTTGGCTGGGCGCTAGAGCTTGAGCCCGACGCGCAGGTAGCCGAACTGCCCCGGCACGTCGTATGTGGTCGGATCGTAGTTCGGGCCGGTGCAGCTGAAGCACGGCGGCGGGGCCTTGTTGAACACATTGTTGACCCCGACGGTGAACTCGAGCTTGTGCTGCAACGCGACGGGCGTGAACGTCAGGCGGACGTCGCCGTAGAAGGTGTTGCCGAGGCGGTTGCCGGACATCACCGACGTTTCGTAAACATGATCGATATAGCGTCCGGTGAACGACGCATCGATGTCGCCGATCAGCCAGTCGACGACGCCGGTGCCCTTGAAGTGCGGGTACGACTGGTCGGGGAAGCCGCGCGTCGTGCCGAGGTAGCTCGTCGTCGTGAAACCGACGGCGGCTGGGAACGTTTCGGTGTACTTGAGCAGGTAGTTGCCGTTGAGCGACAGCCCGAAATAGCCGTACGGCGTCTGCGGCGTGCGGTAGGTGAAGGTCAGGTCGACGCCGCGGGTGCGGATGTCACCGATGTTCTCGAGCACGGCATTGATCCGCGAAATCAGCCCGCTCGGGGTCCGGGTGATCGCCGCGCAGCTCAGCGGGTCGGCCGATAGCGCGCAACGGCTGAGTGTCAGCTGCGGGTCGGTCGGCGCGATCGCGTTGGTGACGCGGATATCATAGTAATTACCTTCGAGGCTCAGCACGCTGGCGAAGCCGCTGCGGCGCGCCCAGCCGGGTGAGTAGACCGCCCCGAACAGCAGCGTCCGCGCTTTCTCCGGCCGCAGGTTCGCATTGCCGCCGGTCAGCACGCCGAGCTGCCCGCCGGTCGGCTCCCGGTAGCTGCCATTGGCGGGCACGCCGTTCGCCGTGCAGTTGGCGCGCACCGTCGCCGACGACTGATAAGGCGAGCCGACGACATTGGTGCAGGGGTCATTGATCGGCGCGTCGGCGCGCGACGCCGCACCGAACAGCTCGCCGATCGCGGGTGCCCGGAAGCCGGTCGCGTAGCTGCCGCGCAGCAGCAGGTCGGCGAACGGTTTCCACAGGCCGGTACCGGTATAGGTCGTGCTGTTGAACCCGGTCGAATAGCTGGCGTAGCGCACCGCGCCATCGGCTTCGAGCGAGTAGACGAACGGCACTTCCTTGAGGATCGGCACGCGGATCTCGCCGTAGACCTCGTTGGTGCTGTAGTGGCCCGCAGCGGGCTGCGCCGGGATATCGGCGCCGAGCCCGGCGACGATGACGGGATCGGGATTGAAACTGCCGAACTGATAGCGGTGCTCGTAGCCGGCGGCGACACCGACCGGGCCGGCGGGCAGATCGAACAGATCGCCCGACAGGTTGGCGGTATAGTCGTACAGCTCCTGATTGCTGCGGTCGCGCTCGGTGAAGCCGACGAACGCCAGCATCGCCGGGGTCACCGAGCCCGCGCCGCCGAAAATGTTGAACGGCACGCATGGCGCGGTGCACAGCGCCACCGGGCCGAGCGCCTGCGCCAGCTCTGCGGCGTTGAGGTTGCCGGTGAAAGTCTGATGTGCGTCGTTGAGCCCGAAGCTCGCGTTGACGTCCCAGAACCATTTGTGCGTGCCGATATGGAACGAGCCGTCGAGCGTCGCGGTGGCACTCATCGTGTCGACCTGCTGCGTATAGGTGGGCTGCCCGGCCTCGACGAGCCGCCGCGCGATGAACGAATAGTTCGCCGGCGGATTGCCCGCACCGCCCGCCGACAACGTGCCGAACGGGTTGTACGGATTGGTCGCGTCGATGG
This sequence comes from uncultured Sphingomonadaceae bacterium, assembly GCA_964247215.1. Classification (GTDB taxonomy): domain Bacteria; phylum Pseudomonadota; class Alphaproteobacteria; order Sphingomonadales; family Sphingomonadaceae; genus Polymorphobacter_B. Next base: position 12,035 of record CAXTTR010000029.1, on the reverse strand, counting down.
TGATCGTGTCGAGCAGGTTGCCGTTGCCCGCGTCCGGGCCGACGAACAGCGGCAGGAAGGCCGCCTGGTTCTGCGAATTGCGCCGGTTGTACTCGGCCTTGACGCGCAGGTTGACCGTATCGCCGAGTTCCTGCTTGACGCTGATGAAGCCGCCGTAGCGCTCCGACGGGGTCAGGTAGTAATTGTACGGCGAGAAGTTGAAGCGGTCGGCCGACGTGAACGGCTTGTAGGCGCTCCCCGCACCGGTCGGATCGAGGAAGTCGTACGCCGGGCGTCCAGCTACCGGACCGGTCTTGAGCGTCAGGCTGCCGCCCGACGTGTAGGCCGCGTCGCCGGCGTTGAACACGAAGCGGCCGTTGGGCGTCGCGCTGCTGCAGCCGCCGATCGGGTCGGTGCAGCTCGTCTGATACGGGTTCGGAAATAGCGACTGCGACCGGTTGGCGGTGCGAACCGCCTCCTGCTTGACGTAGCTGCCGCCGATGACGACCGAGGTATGCGGCGCCTTGATGCCGTAGCTGGCCTCGTAATCCTGCGTATGGCCGTCGCCCTGGCGGAAGGTGCCGAACTGCGCCGAGGCCTGCAGGCCTTCCTGCGTCGCCTTGGTGATGATGTTGACGACACCGGCAAGTGCGTCCGACCCGTACAGCGGCGACTGGCCCGATTGCAGCACCTCGATACGCTCGATCGAGCTGATCGGGATGGTGTTGAGGTCGACCGTCGACGGAATGCCGCTGGCGCTCGCGCCGGGGACGAAGCGGAGGCCGTCGACGAGCACCAGCGTTCGCTTGGCCCCGAGATAGCGCAGGTCGATTTCGGCCGAACCCGCGCCGACGCCGCCGCCATCGGGCGGATTACCGATGTTGCCGCTGTTGTTGACCTTCGAGTTGAGCCCGCCGCTGGCGCTCGGCAGCCGCTGCAGCACGTCGGCGATCGACGATAGCCCGGTACGCTCGATCGAGGCCTGGTCGAGCACGACGACCGGCGACTCCTGCGCGAGCGGGTCGCGGCGGATGCGCGAGCCGGTCACGATGATCTCGTCGGCGGCCGCCGTCTCGGCAGTCGTCGCGGCCGCGGCAGGGCCGACCGCCACGGCCTGCGCCCCGGCGCCGCTGCTCGCTGCCAGCATCGTCGCGACCGTGATGCCGCTGAGAAGAGTTGCCCTAAGTGTCATCGCTTGCCCTCCGAAATGACCCTGACCCGCGAGGCTACGCCGATCGCACCGTGACGCAACCCAAGCTTCTGCTGCGGTGCGGAATCGTCAAGAGTGTAACATTTATGCAACGCCGCTCGACAGCTTGGGCCAATGTCCGGGCAACGGCGCTTCGACGGCGACCGGCTCCGCGGCTTCGACATAGGGTATCGATAACGACCGGGCGTGCAACAGCATCGGGCCGTGCCCGGCGCCGTACACCGGGTCGCCGCCGATCGGGCAGCCGAGCGCCGCCGCGTGGACGCGGACCTGGTGCGTCCGGCCAGTCCGGGGGTAGAAGGCGAGCAGGCTCTGCCCGCCGCGCGCCAGCACCTCCCAGCGTGTCACCGCCGCCTTGCCGCGCGGGTCGACGACCATCCGCCAGCCGGCCTCGGCGCTCGACACCTTGAACAGCGGCGCGTCGATGATGCCGCTGTCGCCCTCGGGTCCGCCGTCGACCAGTGCCCAGTAGGTCTTGCCGATACGCCCGGCCTCGAAGAGCTGCGTCAGCCGCTTGTGCGCCTTCGGGTGCCGTGCCAGCAGCAGGCAGCCGCTGGTATCGCGGTCGAGCCGGTGCGCCAGCGCCGGCGCGCGCCGGAAGCCCTGCCGCAGTTCGCCGAGGTGATCTTCGAGGCTATGCGGCGTCCGCGGTCCCGGGTGCACCGCCAGTCCGGCGGGCTTGTCGAGGACGAGCAAGTGCGCGTCGATGTGCAGAATGCGGCGGCTGAGGTCGGCGGGATCGTCCATCGCCGGCGCTATGCCACCGCGCGGTAAATAAGTCGCGCGCGCCGCCGTTCCTGATGCATCGGACGCCCGTGCTTGTGCGGGGACTACGCTGGGAGAACCGCCATGACCGTGATCAACACCAACCTCAATGCGCTGACCGCGCAGTCGGGCCAGCGCATGGCGCAGATGGACCTGCAGAACGCCATGCAGCGGCTGTCGACCGGCCAGCGCATCAACTCGGCGAAGGACGACGCCGCCGGACTCGCCATCTCGCAGCGGATGACCGCCGACGTGCGCGGGCTGACCGTCGCCATCCGCAACGCCAACGACGGCATGAGCATGGCGCAGACGGCCGAAAGCGCGATGGGCGAAGTCACCAACATGCTGCAGCGCATGCGCGAACTGTCGGTGCAGGCCGCGACGGGCACCGTCACCGGCGACGACCGCAAGGCGATGCAGATCGAGGTCAAGCAGCTGACCGGCGAAATCGACAACATCGGTCAGCGCACCAACTTCAATGGCATCAAGCTGCTCGACGGCTCGGCGAAGAACCTGCTGCTGCAGACCGGCAGCCGCGCCGGCGAGACGGTCACCTTCGGCATCGGCTCGGCGCGCGCCACCGACCTCGGGACGGGTGCGACCGCCGCGCTCAGCGCCACCGGTGCGTTCGAGGCCACCTCGGCCAACCTGACCGCCAACCATTCGCTGATCGCCGCCGACCTGATCATCAACGGTGTCACCATCGGTGCCTCGTCGGGTGCCGACGACGGCGTCTCGTCGGGCGAGAAGGCCGCGAGCGCCGTCGCCAAGGTCGCCGCGATCAACCGCGCCTCGGCCCAGTCGGGCGTCTCGGCGGTCGTTGGCAAGACCGTCATGACCGGCTCGTCGATGACCGGCGCGGCGCTGACCGGCACGGTCACGATCAACGGCATCACCACGGCCCCGGTGACGACGACGACCGACGCCGCCGCCAGCCGGACGCTGGTAGCGAACGCGATCAACCTGATCTCGGGGCAGACCGGCGTGCACGCGGTCGACACCGGCGACGACAAGGCGGGCATCCGGCTCGAAGCCGCCGACGGCCGTAACATCGTGCTGTCGCTGACGACGCTCAATGCCGCCACTACTGGGCTTAAAGTCGGCGCGCAGTCGGGCAGCTACAGCCTCGTCTCGCAGAACGGCAACGCGGTCACCGTCTCGTCGACGACCGCGGGACGGCTCAGCCGCTCGGGATTGGCGGAGGGCGATTTTGCCCGCGGCGTCTCGTCGGTGACCAGCGACGCGCGTGCGATCGCGGCGAATGCGGCGGGCGCGCTGACGCTCAACGCCGGTGACCTCAACATCAACGGCATCGCGATCCGCGGTGCCACTGCCTCCGATGATACCTTTTCGGACACCCAGGCGCTGTCGAGCCTGAAAGCCGGCAGCGCCATCGCCATCGCCGCGGCGATCAACGCGTCGACGGCGGCAACCGGGGTAACCGCGACGGCCAACGCGCTGACCCTCGACGGCTCGGCTCCGACCACGGTGATCTCGACAACCGCGACCGCGGCGCTGGCGATCAACGGCGTGCAGATCGCTGTCACGCTCAACCAGACCGACACCGCGCAGGCGACGCGCGAGAATGTCGCGCGCGAAATCAACAAGTACACCGGGCTGACCGGCGTCGTCGCCAGCGACAGCGGCAAGGGCGGGCTGTCGCTGACCACTGCCGACGGGCGCAACATCAGCGTCAGCTATCAGAACACCAGTGCGGTCGCGGCGAACTTCGGGCTCGGTAACATTACGCAGCGGGGTACCGGCACCGCCTACACGGCCGCCGGGCTCGCCGACACGACGGTGTACAGCGCCGACACCGTCCAGACTGCCTACGCCACGGTCGCGCTGAGCTCATCGAAGAGCATCAATGTTACCGCGGGCACGCAGGGCTTCGCCGCCGCCTCGAACTTCACGCGGCTGGGTCTCGAGCAGAACAATTACGGCTCCGACGCCGGCGGCCTCAAGGTGTCGGACATCGACGTCTCGACGCAGGGCGGCGCGAACAGCGCGCTCGATGCCATCGATCAGGCGTTGAGTTCGGTGTCGCTCGACCGCGCCAACCTCGGCGCGGTGCAGAACCGCCTCGACGCGACGGTCAACAATTTGAACTCGAACTCGACCAACCTCGTCACCTCGCGGTCGCGCATTACCGATGCCGACTTCTCGGCGGAGACGACCAACCTCGCCAAATCGCAGGTGCTGAGCCAGGCGGCGCAGGCGATGCTGGCGCAGGCCAACCAGAACCAGCAGCAGGTCCTATCGCTGCTGCGGTAAGCGTCGACGCCCCCCGGCGCTGACTTCCAGCCCGCTTCCGCTCACGCGGGAGGGGGCTGGAAACGTTGAGGACCGGCGTGCTAACCGGGCACGCCAGCCTCGCTCGACGGAGACCGCCCGTGCCCGTGATCACCCAGGCGATGATCGACCTTTACGATCACTACACCCACGTCGGGCTCGATCGCCGCGCGCTGATTGCCGCGATGGCGCGGCTGACCGGCAGCGCCGCCGCCGCCGCCGCCGTCATCCCGCTGATCGAGGCATCGCCCGCCGCCGCGAGTATCGTCGCCGCCGACGATAGCCGGATCGACGGCAGCACGGTGCGTTGGGCGGGCGCGAACGGCCGCCAGCTGAGCGGCTACCTCGTCCACCCGGTGACCGGGCCCGCGGACGTCACCGCCAAGCTCGGCACCGTGATGGTTATCCACGAGAACCGCGGTCTGACCGAGCACATCCGCGACGTGACCCGGCGGCTGGCGCTGTCCGGGTTCGTCGCGCTCGCTCCCGATTTTCTGTCGCCCGCCGGTGGCACGCCCGCCGACGAGGATCAGGCGCGCACGATGATCGGCGCGTTGCAGCGCGACGCGGTGGTGGCCGACGGCGTCGCCACGCTGGCGTATCTCGCCGCCTTGCCGGGCAGCAACGGCAGGATCGGCGCGGTCGGCTTCTGCTGGGGCGGCGGCATGGTGAACGCGCTCGCCTGCGCCGCGGGTGACCGGCTTGCGGTGGCGGTGCCGTATTACGGTCCGCAGCCCGACGCCGCATCGGTTCCGGCGATCAAGGCGCATATGGTGCTGCACTACGCCGGGCTCGACGACCGCATCGACGCGGGCATCCTGGCGTATGAGGCAGCGCTCAAGGCGGCGGGGGCGCACTACGAGTTGTACGTCTACCCCGGCGTCAACCACGCCTTCAACAACGACACCTCGGCGCAGCGCTATGACAAGGCCGCGAGCGACTTGGCGTGGAAGCGCACGCTGGCGGCGCTCAACACCGGGCTGAACCAGTGAGCAGCCAGTCGGAACCTGCGCCGCAAGCTGCTGTGCTCGCGCCGCTCGACCCAACGCTGATGCGGACGTTAAGCGGGCTCGAGCTGATGCAGCGGATGTTCGCGGGCGAGCTACCCGGGGCGCCGATCGCCGGGCTGATGGGGATGCGCGGCGGCGAGGCGGGGGCCGGCTTTACGGTATTCAGGGCGTTGCCGGGCCGCGAGCATTACAATCCGATCGGCACCGTCCACGGCGGCTTCGCGGCGACCATCCTCGACTCGTGCATGGGCTGCGCGGTGCATACGACGCTGGCGGCGGGCATCGGCTACACCACGATCGACCTCAACATCACCTATCTGCGCGCGATGAGCGATGCCACCGGCGAAGTCACTGCGCGCGGCGAAGTCATCACCAGCGGGCGGCGGCTGGCGACCGCACGCGGCACGCTGACCGACAGCACCGGGCGGCTGCTGGCGACGGGCACGACAAGCTGCCTCGTGTTCCCGCCTGACGAGCCGAAGCGCGGCTAGCATCGATTGCAGTAAGGCTGAACTGCATTATTTGTCGTCATCCCGGCGAAGGCCGGGACCCATCTTCTGGGCAGTACCGTGCTGCCCAGAAGATGGGTCCCGGCCTTCGCCGGGATGACGAATTAGCGCCGGGATTACGCCTAGCTTGGGTGAAGTCAACTCGATCCGACCCGGCCCCGGCCTATTTCGGCATCCCCGACATGCCGCTCGCCTGCCGCAGCGCGGCACCGTCGAGGCGGTAGCCGTCGAGGAATACGGTCTCGACATGGCGGAGGTTGCCGAGGTCGTTCGAGACGTCGCCGTCGACGAGGATGATGTCGGCGGTCTTACCCGCCGCGACCGAACCGGTGCGGTCGTCCATGCCGGTCATCCGCGCCGGGATGATCGTCGCGGTCTGCAGCGCTTCGGCGTTGCTCAGCCCGGCCTGCTGGTACAGCTCGAGTTCGCGCACCAGTTCGAGCCCGGAGCCGTCGGTGCCGGCGACGATCGGCACGCCCGCCTGGTGCAGCTTGCCGACCAGCCCGACCATCTTGGCGAAGCTCTTGCGGAAGTCGTCGCGCGTCAGCCCGCCGAACAGCGGATAGCCGCTGGTGTGCCAGCCGCGTGTCACCGACGGCGGCGCAATCCCGGCGAACGCCGCATATTCGGGCGCAATGCTGCTGCCGTCGGAGGTCATCAGCGGCTCCCAGACCGTCAACGTCGGATCGACGATCGTGTGCCGCTGCGCCAGTTCGGCGTAGAACGCCTGCATCGCGGGCGAGTCGAGGTCGACATCCTTGCCGTATTTCGCCGGGCCTTCGAGCCGCGCCGCGGTGTTCGCCTTGTCGACCACATCCTGCGGCATCGCCTGCATCATGATGAAGTTGATATGCGTGACCTCGTCGTAACCGGCGCGCACGACGTCGAGCGGGCGCATCCCCGCAGGCACATGGCCGTGGACGTGCAGCCCGAGCCGGTGTGCCTCCGCTGCCGCCGGGACGATCCATGCGGGTGTCATCGAGGTGTAGAACTTCGCGCCCCACAGCCCCGCCGCCTTGATTTTGTCGACCGCCGCGATCGCCTCCGCCGCCGAGGACACCGTCAGCGCGCCTTGTGCGGCGAGCGGGTCCTTGCGGTCGATGATCACCGAAATCTTGCCGTCGGGCGCGAGCAGGTCACCCGCGGCGCGGCGTTTGTAGATGCTCAGCGCGTCGTCGATCTCCGAGCCGGGGCTGCGGTAGTTGGTCATCCCCGTCGCGACGTTCTGCAACAGGTTCCAGTCGTCGCCGCCGCCGACGTGGCGGTGCGAGTCCCACAGCCCCGGCAGCAGCGTCTTGCCGCGCCCGTCGAGCACGGTCGCGCCAGCGGGAGCTTTGATCGTGCCCGCCGCGCCGACGGCGGCAACCTTGCCGTCGGCGATCAGCACGGCGCGGTTCGCCAGGTATTTGCCCGCGATCGCGTCGAACAGCAGCACATGGTCGACCAGCGTCGGCGTACGGTTGGCTGGGCTAAGGAAGCGATGCGCGGCGTCGCGCACCATCGCGGCCATCGCGGCATCCTGCAGCACCTTCAGCTTGGGGCCGTAGGCCTCATAGCCTTCGGGCAGCAGCGACATACCGCCGGCAAAACCGAACGGACGGTTGTCGCCGTCGAGCCACACCGGCGACGGCGAGAAATCGAGCCCGGTGATGAAGGCGAGCTTGAACGCCTTGGGACCCTGCGGCCCGTCGACCTGCACCAGCGGCCCGATGGCGATGCTGGCATGACCGCTCGGCAGCAGGTCGATGCCCTTGGCGCCCGCTGCGACATACGCCGCGATGTCGTTCTCGCTCGCCAGGAACGGGCCGCCGTAGGTATTGTAGCGCCGGCCGCCGAACGGTGCGGAGCCGGAATCGACCGCGGTCTGCCAGTGCGCGATACCGCCCGCATCGACGCTGAAGCTTTCGGTCGCGTCGCCCTGATCGGTGAAGCCGCGGATCGCGACCGCGGCCGGCCGCTTGTCGGCCCCGAGCGTCATCAGCTCGTCAGTCTCCGTGATCCAGCCGCGCAGGTTCATCGACATGCGGTAGGCGACGCGGCCGTCGGGCAGCGTCCACGACCAGATATCGCCATGCTTCCCGGCTCTCGACGTAATCGTGTAATGCCGCGCCCCCGCAGGCGCGGTCAGCAGCTGCTCCTTGGTGATCGACGGGGCAGGGGCAGCCGGTGCGGCTGCGACCGGCCCGGCGACGGTAAAGGCCGCAGCAACAGTTGCCAGTAACGAAGCAAGTTTAGTGCGGCGCATGTTTATCCCCACCAGACGCGCTCACTTTGCCGGGTAGAACAGCCGGGCGCAATGGGCGGTGCTATCCAGCTCACCACGCATCCTGCCGCAAATCGCGGTGCGACGTCCGATGCCGCTGTCCTACAGCGAACAAATCAGGAACAATCTCATCATCGAGTCGAGGAGTTGCGTATGTTTATCGTTGATCCGCCCCTGCTGATCAGCATCGCGGCGTTGCTGTCCGCCGTCTCGGCGATCATCTGGTCGCTGCGACGCAAACCCTGAGCGGCGCGCTGTCAGCGGCCCCTGCGGCGCGCGATTGCATCGGTGCATAGCGCGCGAGCGCACGCTATGCCGTGCCACGCCGATACGAGGACACGCGATGCACGTCACCCACGACCCTGCCGCACCGGCGCTGCCGCTGATCGGCTTCGAGCAGTTCCTTACCGTCGACATCCGTGTCGGACGGGTGGTGGCGGCGTCGGCGCTGACCGGGCTGCGCAAGCCGGCGATCAAGCTGTCGATCGACTTCGGCGCGGCGATCGGCGTTCGCACCTCGTCGGCGCAGATTTGCGAGCATTATGCGCCCGAAGGTCTGATCGGGCGGCTGGTTGCCGCCGTCGTCAACTTTCCGCCGCGCCAGATCGGCAAGGTCATGTCGGAGGTGCTGACGCTGGGCTTCCCCGACGCCAGCGGCGCAGTGGTGCTGTTCGCGCCCGACCACGACGTGCCGCTTGGCGGGCGGTTGTTCTAGCCGGGCTGCACGAACCGCATCGCGACATTGCAGCGGGCGTAACGCCGTCCGAAGCCTTGCATGATGCCGTCGTCGTGGACGAACCCGAGCTTCTCGTACAAATGGATCGCTGCCGCTGACTGCTTGTTGCTGAGCAGATACAGCGGGTCGGCCCCGAGCGCCTGCGCCCGCGCGATCACCGCCGCCAGCAGGATTTCACCCACTTTCCGACCGCGCGCGCTGGCGAGGACGCCCATCTTGGTCAGCTCATAGTGACGCTCGCCAGTCTTTTGCAGCGCGCAGGCGCCGACGATGCCGGTGCCCGCCAGCTCGGCGAACAGGATCGCGCCGCCGCGGTCGATGATCGTCTTGCGCGGATCGTCGAGCACCTCGACGTCGGCCGGCTCGAGCCGGTACATCGCGCCGATCCACTCGGCGTTGATGTCGCGGAAGTGCAGCGCGAGCGCGTCGCTGAAATCGTGGATGATGACGCGCGGAGCCTCGTCGCCGCCGGTCAGCGGCAGCCGCAGATATACCGCGTCGGCGAGCGGCGAGGCGTAGTAGCCTTCGGTCGCCTGGAACCCCGCGCGCCGGTACAGGGCGAGCGCGGCATCCATGCCGGGCAGCGTATCGAGTACCATCTCGGTGTAGCCGATCCGGCGAGCCGCCGTGACGATGGCGTCGATCAACGCGCTGCCGACACCGCCGCGGCGACCCGCCGGTGCCACGAACAGCCGCTTCATCTCGCAACGCCCCGGCGGCGGCAGCGGCCGCAGCGCGACGCAGCCGAGCGGTTCGCCGTCGCTGCCCCGCGCCAGCAGCAGCGCGCCCGCCGGCGGTGCATAGGCACCCGGCAGGCTGGCGAATTCCCCGGCGAAGTTCTGGAAACCGAGGTCGATACCGAGCGCCGCGACATAGGCTTCGAACAGGGCGCGAACCGCGTGCAGGTCGTCCGCCGACATGACAGCGCCGATCACGCAGGGTAACACTGGTCCGCTCACGCCGGCAGCCGTTGCCGCAGCGGGCCGCCGGCAAAGCCTGCGCGGTCGATCGCAAATACGACGTGCGGGACCGGGACGCCGTGGATCGAAGCGATCGGCTCGCGCCCGGTCAGGACGCCGCCGATGTTCGCCATGGCCCGCCGCGAGCGGATGTTATCAGCGCCGACCCAGAATATCACCTGCTCGTAGCGGGCAAGCGCGTGCTGGAGCATGAGCCCCTTCATCGCGGCATTGACGCTTTTGCCCCAGTGCGAGCGCGCCAGGAAACTCCAGCCGATCTCGATCTCGCCCGGCTCGACGCGCTCGCTGTCGTAACGCGACGCGCCGATCACCGCGCCCGTTTGCGGGTCGATGGCAATCAGCGCGCCGCCGCTTGCGAGCGCCGCTTCGAAATAGGCGCGGAACACCGGCTCCTGCCAACGGTCCGACGCCGGGTGCCCTGCCCAGAGTAGCGGGTCGGACGCGACTGCAGACAGCGCCTCCCAATCGCTGGCGGCGAGCGGCCGCAGCACGACCCGATCGCTCGCGAGATGCGGTTGCCGGTTGAAGGTGTCCACGTATCCATCCCCCTGAGCCGTCGCAATACGACCACGCCTTCAGGCGGGCAACGTCTTGCTCATCGGTACGAAGCGCACCGCCACACCGCTGAGATCGAGCGTGACGGCGTCGGCGGCCGTGTAACCATATCGCGCATAGAAGGGCACGCCGGGGAGCGTTGCCATCAACGTCGTCGTCCGAAACCCGGCCCTGGCGGCAGCACTCTCGCAGGCGCCGAGCAACGCCGCGCCGACACCGCGCCGCGCTTGATCGGGCGCGACGAAGAAGGCGCGGATGCGCGCCGCGTCGGTCGCCGGGTCGAGCCGTCCGGTTTGACGCGCGGCGAAGCGGTCGCCGCCGAACAGCGTGCGCCGCGAACTCCAGCCGCCGCAACCGAGCAGCGCCGCGCCGTCCTCGGCGATGAGATAGCTGCCGTCGGCGACGAGATCGCTGTCGACGCCGAACACATGCGTGATTGCGGCATCGATCTCGGCGGCGCTGTAGAAGCCGCGGCTGAGCTGCTGCGCCGATGCCGTGATCAGCGCTTCAAGCGCCGCCACATCAGCCATCACCGCCGGCCGGATCGTCACCAAGGGGAGTCGTCCAACGTTCGACTGCATGAAACTTTCGCTTGAGTTGATGGCCACCACCGGGGTCGACGCGTAGTGGCGATAGTCTGCTCCGGCAAGCCAGCGTCGAGCGCGCGCCGCAAGTGGCAGTGAACACCTGTACCGATTGCAGCACGGCCGCTAGACTGCCGCTTCACCTGCGTAACATAAATGTCACAGCTGAAATAATCCATGCTGCATTGCGGGAAGAGTGCGCTCGCGCCCGTTTACAGCCGCTGTCGAAACGGACAGTCTGTGCCAACGAACGCTGCGCTGGTGATCGTTCTATGCGGGGGCACAAATGGCAATCCTGACTTCACGTCGTGTTATGACAGCGGCATTGCTTGCCACGACCGGCTTTGCCGCACCTGCCGCGGTCAGCGCTCAGGCCGTCATCGCCGGTGCCGAACAGGCCCCCAACGACGAAATCGTCGTGCTCGGCACGCGCCGGACCGACCGTACGCTGACGAACTCGGCATCGCCCGTCGACGTGATCACTGCCGCCGAGATCCAGTCGCAGCCGACCGGCAACGTGATCGATTCGCTCAAGAACATCGTGCCGTCGTTCTTCGTCGGCCAGAACACTATTTCGGACGCCTCGACGTTCGTGCGCGCGCCGTCGATCCGTGGCCTGCCGGCGGACGAGGTCTTGGTCCAGCTTGACGGCAAGCGCTTCAACCGCTCGGCGCTCGTCCAGGTTTACACCGGCGGCGACACCGGACTGTCGTTCGGCTCGCAGGGCTCCGACCTGTCGTCGATCCCATCGATCGCCATCAAGAGCCTGCAGATCCTGCGCGAAGGTGCGACGGCGCAATATGGTTCGGACGCGATCGCCGGCGTGCTCAACTTCGGCTTGCGCGACAACAAGACCGGGTTCGAGGCGATCGCCCGTTATGGGCAATATTACGATCACGGCGATGGTAAGTCGAAGCAGATCTCGGCCAACCTCGGGCTCGCGCTGGGTGACCGCGGTTTCGTCAATCTGAGCGGCGAGTATGACGACGACGGCCAGACCAGCCGCGGCCAGACCCGCCCGATCGCGCTTATCTTTGCGGCGCAGAACCCGACGCTGGCGACGCAGCTGCCCAACTATCCGTTACCGGCACAGATCTGGGGGTCGTCGCCGAGCCACGGCTGGAAGACGGTCATCAACGCGGGCTATAATGT
>CAXTTR010000028.1:0-14509 GCA_964247215.1 uncultured Sphingomonadaceae bacterium | reverse complement strand
CTTCCTGAGCTTCCGCTACTATCCGTTCTAAGCCTCAGGCTCGACCGCGACGGTTAGATCGGCCCCGTGCAAGCCTGCACGGGGCCGATCGGTCATTGATGGTATGTCGAGGACAGCGGGTGCCGTATGACCTCGACTGGATCGGTCAGCGTGCCGGCGAAAATCACCAGTAGCAGACCGCCAACCAGTCCGAAATTTTTCAGGAACTGCCAGAAGTGTTCGCGGCCTTTGCTCGGCGCGCCCTTGACCCAGAAATCGGTCGACGCCCAAAACGGGTGGTAAAGGAAGGCCGTTACTACACAGAAACCGGCAAGGAGCACCGCCGCTGCCCGGTCCCACACCCCAATCACGATCAGCACCGGTGTCACTGCCTCGACAGCGATCGCGGCGATCAGCATCAAGCGACCGCCCGGCAGCCCGGCGGAATTGGTTTGCGCGAGACAGTCGTCCCAGTCCCAGATTTTCTCGAGGGCGCTGAACGGAAACATCGCGACGAGGCAGATCCGCGCGATTATGTCGGCGGCAAGCGTCAGGTGAGTCATGGTCCTCGCTTTCGGAACTGTCGATGAACATATGACCCGCCCGTCTGCACCGGTTTTGACGAGCGTGACACTGGTCAGTCTACATGAACGCATCCAGCATCGGAGCGTGCCTCGCTGCCGAAACGGAGATCCGCGCAACCCTGTCCTGCAAATCAGAGCGGCCTCTGGCACGAAAGCATTGAAGGCGAAGATCCAAGCCGTAGCAGCAGCGCCGCGCCGAAGCACAGCCACAACGGCCGACTGGACAGGATCGGTACCAGCGCGGCGTGCCACGGCAGACCGCCTGACTGCCCACGGCGTCACTACCCGGTCAAGGGCGGTGGCACGCAATGTTGGCGGCGGCTCTAGGATCGAGCTGAGCGACAAGCCGCGCAATGTCATTGCGGTAGCTGTCGAGATGTGTATCGTGACCGCGCGCTGCCGCGATCAGGAGATCACCGGCCTCCTCGGCTGCGAACTCGGGATAGTAATAACCATAGTCGCGCAACAATTCGGCGTTGTGGATCAACGGGTATCCGCCGTGCAGCACCTCATAGTATAAGTAATTAAGTCCATTCTGCCAGTGGTGCGTGACGATCGCATCGCAGTGATTGGCAAGGAAGTCGGCCGAGACGAAGCGCGGCTCGAAGGTCATTTTGCCGTCGCGGACGGCGCTCAACGCATTGGCGAAGCTGATGAGATGCGCGTTATCGCGATGCGTGGCAGTATTCGAGATCAAGAACGCTTCGAACCGCGCCGGGTCACGGCGGTACGCCGCCTCGCAGCCGAGCATAGCCAGGTGACTGGTCTTCATTACGGTGATGTTGGGCTCCATGACGCCGATCCGCCATTTCGCGCGGCCCGGACGGTAGCCGAAGCGACTGCCAAGCGCTTGGGCGCGATTATTGATGAAGTCGGGTCCCCAGATCTGCGGGATTTCGCGGTAGACTGTGCGGCACCAGCCCGCGTAAGTCGCGACGTGCTGCGGCGTCATCCACAGTTCGTCGTACAGGCCAAGGTCGAAATAACGCTCGGCATCGATCCGCGGCGGCTTGGCGATCATTGCTTCAATTGAGATGATCGCGCCGTTACCGCCCTTATAGCCGATGATGCGCGTGCCGTTCGCGCGGAGCGCCGCGAGTTGCTCGGGCTCCACCGCGGTGCCGATGACGATCAGCACGTCGAGGTCGGCGGCGACCTCGACGGTGCGCGCCACGACAGCATCGCCCATGCCGAGCGACGGCGGCCAGCCGATGAACTCGCCGTCGCCGTGATTGAGCAGCACGACGCGGCGGCAATCGGGGTCTGCGGCGTAGAGCTGGTATAGGAAAATGACATTCTGGCGCAGCCCGTTCTCGTACAGACCGAGGTCGCCGCCGACACCGACGAAGATGGTGATCCCGACGCAGTAGCCGCGTTCGGGGAAAGCTTTCACCCGATCAGCTCTTTCTTGATGGAAACGCAGCCGTTCGGCCCGGCGGGCATCAGGTAGAGCTGCAACGCTGGGCTGGCTTCGCTCTGCCGGACGCGCGCCAGAAGCGGCCGCTCGTTGCCGAAAGCGCCGAACACGCGTGCCTTGAGTGCCGCACAGGGTTCGGGCCAGTAAACCACCTGCTGGTACATTCCCGAGCAGGTTCCAGCGGGCGCGACGATCAGCGTCGTCAGCCGGGTCTGGTTCGAGGCTCCAGCCTTCATCGGGTACGAGCCTTCGGCGGTCACCACCGTCGGCCAGCGGTTGGTATCGGGGCCGAGCGGCTGCGCAACAAACTGGACTTCGGCATTTTCGAAGAGGAAGCCGCCAGCTTGCTGGAACACCGGCGCACACGCGGTCAGGCGCAGTTGCCCGACAGCGGCCATCAACCGCTGGATGCTCGTTGCGGTACTCCGGAAGCTGCCTGCGACCCCGCCGGTTTGCGCTTGGCCGTTGGCGACGAGCGCCAGCGCGACGCCAACGGCGGCTCCCGTCATAAACGTCCGCGGCAACTTCAGCATGACAGGACGCTTTCGATCAGTGCGCGGTGACGACGGACGACGACGGCGTCAGTGATACTGAAGCGGCGCAGGAACGCCAGCCCGTCGGAGCGTGCCTGGTCCGCTCTCCCGGCGTGGACCGCGAGCGCCTCGATAAGCACCCGCCCGCCGTCTGCCGGGTCAAAATCGGCGTAGCGATAGCCTGCGCCCTCGATCAGCGGCGAGTTGTGGATCAGCGGATGTCCCGTCCACAGCACGTCCCAGTACAGATAGTTGAGCGCGTTTTCCCATTGATGGACAACGACCGCGTCGGCGTGCAGCGCAAGGATTTCGGGCGTCTCGAGGCGCTCCTCGGCGAACAGAATGCCAGCGCCGAACAGATCGAGCGAGCGCGTCAGATCGTCGAAATGCGGAACGCCGACGAGATGCCGCGTGTTGAACAGCATCACCTTTCCGATCGGCTTGGGCGCGCGCCGGAACCCTTCCTCGGCGACGAGCAGCGGCAGGTGAAAGGTCTTCAGGACATTGACGTTGGGCTCGAGCACCGCCAGCCGCCACGGGCGCGTCGCCCCTGCCTCGCCAGTCTTGAAGAACGGATTAACCCGAAGCTGGCGGGCGCGCAGTTCAATAAACAGCGGCTCCCAGATGTGCGGGACGATTTCCACGACCGGCGACCGTGTCAGGCGGCACAGGTCGCGGTTCATGTGCCAATGCTGCGGGGTGATCCAGGTCGCGTCGAAGGGTACTTGCGACATGATCTCGCCGTGATCGAGTCCGCTCGACAGCGCCTCGAAGTCGAGCGCCATCGCGTTTCCCGCCATGTACGAAACGAGCTTGCCGCCGCTGTCGCGGAAGCGCGCCATCGCTTCAGGTGCCGCGCGGCTGCCGCATTCGATCAGCAGGTCGAGCGCCCCGGCGGTATCGACCGCGGCGAGCGTCGGGACGCCGCACCAGCTGGCAAGCGGGTGCGGCACCGTATTGTCCGACGCGTCGACTCCGTAGACGACGGCGACTTCGGGAAGCTGCCGCAACAGCAGAAGCAGCAGCGCGGTGTTCTGGTGAATGCCCGATGACCAGAGCAGCTGGTCGACATCGGCTGCCGGTCCGAGTGTTACGCCGACCCGGAGTCCAGCCATCGCCTCACCACTTGTCGCAGCTTTACCATTTATAGCCGACGGCCACCGCACCGCCGACATCGCCGTTTCGCGTCGTCACGCCCGCGTCAAGCCCGACGACGATGTTGCGCGTCGGGCGTGCCTGATATTTGAACGACACGCCAGTCTCGCCGCGGAAAATACCGACGCCGCCGACCAGTCCCATTTCGCCCTCCTCAAGCGGCAAATTGATTGTCGATGCAGCAAGCGCCATGGCGACGCCGCCCTGAACGCGCCGGATGTTGTCGCGGGTTTCGAGTGTGAACTGGTTAAGCTGGCCGAGGTTGACCGCGTCGGTCGAGTTAACCCCAGGCGCGACGTTGGTCAGCCGCCGCTCGTTCCCGGCCGAGCCGACCGAGACGGTATTAGGCGCGTCGGCGACCGAGCCGCTGCCGAGCGCCACCGAGTTCGCCGCTGCCGCGGTGACCGAGGCGTTGTTGCCGATCGCGACGCCGCCGGATGCTGCCGCGGTCGCGCCGAAGCCCCCCGCATAGCTGTTGGTTCCGGTTGCCCTCGCATTGGTTCCGTACGCCGTGCCGCCAGCGGCCGCATTCGAACCGGCCCCGATTGCGAGCGCATTGACCGGAACCGATTGAATGCCGAGCGCAGCAAAGCGCGTATCGATACTCGTCGATAGCGTCGCGAACTGTCCGCCGTTGACCGCGTCGGTCGAGCCCGCCGCGAGCGAGCCCGCGGCGACGTTGATGACCTTGCGCTGCGTCCCCGCGGCCGTGCCGCCGACCGCAAACGCATTGGCTTGGCCGCCGTCGGTCGATCCGGCACCGATCGCGACCGAGTTCGTGCCCGTCGTGCTCGCACCGGTTCCGACGGCGATCCCGCCGATGCCGCTCGCCACGGCGGTTTGCCCGATGGCGACCGCTCCGGCGTTGGTGGCGGTACTGGCATTGCCGAGCGCGACGGCACCGTTACCGGCCACACTGCTCGTCGCGCCGAGCGCAACCGCGCCGTTGCCGGTCGCGGTGTTGCTGTCGCCGATCGCGACCGCACCAGTGCCGGTCGCGGTGTTGGGATCACCGATCGCGACCGCACCGTTACCGCTCGCGACATTACCGCTGCCGACCGACACCGCGGCGCCGTTCGTTGCCGAAGCATTCGCCCCGACCGCGACAGACTGCGCGCCTGAGGCTTTGGCCCCGCCTCCGAACGCGACCGAGTTGGTCCCGCTGGCAACCGGGTTGGCCAAACCGCTGCTGTTGTTGATCAACGACGAGATATACTGGACCGAACTCGACACCCCGGTGAGCGTGCTGCCATTCGCGGCGACGACGGCGTTGGTCGCCCCGATCGCGGTGGTCAGCGACGTCGTCGCGGTCGCCGCCGAAGTCGACACTGCGGTCAACGCCGACCCAGCCTGCGCCACTGTGGCAGCAACGCCCGCGAGCGACGAATTGAGCGACGTGACTGCCGTCGCCGTCGAGGAGGAAAGCCCCGCGAGCGACGACGTGAGCGATGTCACTGCCGTTGCAGTCGATGTCGATAGCCCTGCCAGCGAGCTGTTTAGCGACGTCACCGCGGTTGTCGTCGAGGTCGACAGATTACCGAGCGCGGTATTTGTCGAGGTCAGCGACGAGTTCAGGCTGGCTACCGCCGTCGTCGTCGTGGTCGCCAGGTTACCGAGCGCGGTATTGGTCGAGGTCAGCGACGAGTTCAGGTTCGCCACCGACGTTGCCGTCGTCGTTGTCAGGGTGCCGAGGGCGGTGTTGGTAGCGGCGAGTTGCCCGCCGTTGACCGCGTCAGTCGATCCGGCAGCGACACTGCCGGCGCCGACGTTGTGCAGCTTGACGGCATTTCCCGACCCGTTGCCGACCAGCGTTGTATCGTTGCTGGCGACGCCCGGCGTCGGCGTCGTCGGCGCACCCGCGGCCGAATACTGGATTGGCGCGGCTCCGGCCGATGTCGAGATGAGCGCGTTGGTCTGGCCGAGGTTGGTCGCGTCGGTGGCCAATACGCCGGCGCCGACTCCCGAGACGACGCGGAGGCCGCTGGTTCCGGCGATGTTGAGGCTGGTACCGCCTGTCACGCCGCCGAGCGTGATCGCGCCATTGCCCGGCCCGTTCATCTGCTGGACGATGCCGATGGTGCCGTTTGTGACGTTGGTACTCAGATTGGTGATCGCGCCGTCGAGCGCGGTTCCGACGGTGAACAGCTGCGAGCCGTTGACCGCGTCGGTCGAGTCGGCCGTCAGGCGCCCCGAGCCGACATTGACAAGGCGGCGCTCGGCTCCAAGGCTGCCGAACGACACGCCCGAGGAGATTGTTGAACCAGCAAAGCTGTTGAGGGTCGTACTCTGGATAACGATGCTCGCCGCGTTGCCGAGCGCGGCGAGGTCGGTCGTGCCAAATGCCGAGGCCTGGCCGATGGCGACATTGCCTGTTCCGGCATCGACGAGCGCATTGGCACCGAGCGCGACGCCGCCGGTGAAGGTCGCATCGACCCGCGCCGCGGTTCCTAGAGCGACCGACGAGTCGGCGGTACCCTTGGCGTTGTAGCCGAATGCACTTGACGAGTCGCCGTCGCCGTTGGCCTGATTGCCGATCGCGGTGGCGTGAGCCGCGGTGGCAACCGCGGTATCGCCGAGCGCGACGCCGTAATCGCCCGCGGCACGCGACTGCGCGCCGATGGCGATGCCTGACTGATTGGTAACTGAGCTGGCGCGGCCGATCGCGACGGCATCGGTGGCGAGGCTGCCGACACTGGCGTTGAGGCCGAGCGCCACCGCACTGACGCCGCGAACCTGTGCATTATAGCCGATGCCGATCGCGTTGTCGGCATTGACCTGCGCCGTTCCGCCGATCCCAATCGCCTGGTTACCGGAGACCGTCAAGCCTGTCCCGAGCGCAATCGCGTCGGCGGCAATCGCTTTGGCTGTTGCGCCAAGCGCGATGGCGTTGATAGCGGTGGCGCTACTCGATACGCCAGCGGCCAATGTGGCACCATCGGTCGCGCCCGCTCCTTGACCGAAGGCGGAAGAGGCATTCCCAGTCGCACGCGCGCCAAAACCGATAGCTGCGCTGAAATCTCCCGAAGCGACTGATGACTGCCCGAACGCGTCAGAGTCGAAGCCGGCTGCAGAGGCCCCTGTGCCGGCCGCGGTGCTGTTGCCCCCGGTCGCGATGCCGCCGCCGATGGACTGCGTCCAGGCCGGTTCGGCGGCGCATAGAGCGAGCGCGCTGGTGGCGCTCAGCAGCAGGCTGCCGCGCAAGCGGCAGAAAAAGGCGTTACTAATCATTCGGGCCCCCGAGGTTGCAAGTCACCGACGTCCAATCGAGTTCGGACCGATGCCAAGCTGCAATAATGACCAGCCTCGAAACGTTGTCAATGCTCTCCGAACTTTATGTTTTTCTGTAATAGTTTGTTAATAACAAATGAGAAATGTCGGCTCGGTTTCGGGTTGTTATTTTTGCGCAACGTTTTTTGACTTAACAATAGTGCTTGTATCTTGCGCGGCGTCCGTGCGATCTGAAACGGGGCAATTAAGGGGCAGCAGCGTGAACCGGACCGGACTCGCGACGCGGCGCACGGGTGCGCATTTCACACGGCTGCGCCTGCTCAACGACGGCTGCAGCGCTGCGGCGCTGATGGCGGCTGTCTCGGTAAGTGGCGCGACGGTGAACATCGTTGCCGGCAACGGCACGACGAAGGTGACGCAGACCGCGGCCGATGCTGCGACGGTGACGACGTCGAGTATTTCTAACGGCGTCGGCTTCAATAAATTCAGCAGCTTCAATGTCGCGAAGTCGCAAGGCGCGACGCTGGTCCTGCCGACGGGTACCAACAGCCTCGTCAATATCGTCAGCGACAGCGCTGCATCGGTGATCAACGGCTCGGTGACGAGTACACTCGGCGCCGGCGGCAAGACCGGCGGCAATCTGTTCTTCGTCGTGCCGAGCGGGCTGATTATCGGGCAGTTCGGGACGATCAACACCGGGCGGCTGGTCGTGCGCGGCACGCCGCTGACGGCGGGCGACACCCCGGCGCTGGCCAATGTTAGCGGCGGCGCGGCGGCGAGCCTGATCCAGGTCGACGGTACCATCAACGCCCCCGGCGGCGTCGATCTGAAGGCCGCAGCCGTCACAATGGCGCCGACCGGCGCAATCAACACCGGCGCGGCGGGGCTGACGGCGCTGCCCGGCGTCGATGCCGACTCGCTGGTCAACACAGCGGGGCTGAGCACGGGCAATGCGATCGTCGCGCGCGACGGCGGTATCTCGATCGTGTCGACCGGCGACGTGACGCTGGCGGCATCTACGACCGTCAATCCCGGCAATCCCGGCGGTGCGATCCTCGATGCCAAGCCGACGACGTACGCGACGACAGCACTGCCGCAGCCCAAGGTCCTGGGCGGCGTCACCATCACCGCGGGCGGCGCGATCTCGGCGCTCGGCACGATCACCGCGCGCGCCGGGACCAGCGCCGATGCGGGCGATATCAGTATCACCACCGACAAGCAGGCGCTGCTCGGTACGTCGGCGGTATCGGCGTTGCAGGACCTGTTCGACGGCAAGTCTTCGGCGACGACGAGCGTCACCATCGGCGGCATCGTTACCGGCGGCACGGTGACGATCGGCTCGACCGCGACCGGCAGCACCGACACGACCGGCTTCGACGCGCCGAAGATCGCTATCGACGCGCTGAAACTCGGGGTGGAGAGCCTGCTCGCCAAGGCGGTCGGGCTGGGGCTCGACGCCTACGTCTCGCTGGCGGACGCGACCAGCGGCGTTATCGTCAACAGCGGCGCAACGGTGACCGCCAAGGGCGACCTCAGCATCACGGCGGCGAGCACGGTCGCGGGCAAGGCATTTGCGCGCGTTGCCGGTACCAAGACGCTCGGCGCGGCGACGGTTTATTCGCAGATCGCGGCGCACGCGACGACCGACATCGAAGGCACGCTGACCGCGGGCGGCGTGCTGACCGTCAGCGCCACCAACACCGCCAAGTCGAAGGCGCAGGCGACCGCCACCGCCACCGACGGCGCGATCGCCGCGGCGTTCGCCTATACCGACGCCGACATCCAGGCGAAGGTCACTGTCGGCAAGGGCGTTCAGCTCACCGGTACCAGCGTCACGATCAGCGCCGCGAACCAGCAGGCCGATGCTGCCGACGGTTTCGTCACGAAAGCCGCGACGGTGACCGACGGTACCGGCAAGAGCGGCGGCTCGGCGGCGCTGACCCGGCAGGCAATCGACGCCACGGTCACTGTCGCGGGCGGCGTCGAAGCGACGACGGGCGGTGTCAGCATCACCTCGAACACGACCACCAACCACAATATCAACACCGCAAGCTCGCCGACCGGCGACGGCACGGTTACCGATGCAAAGCTGGCGTTGACCGGCCAGGACACGGCCTCGCTGGTCGCGACCGGCTTTGCCAAGTTCACCGACAAGCTCAAATCAGACGGTGACAAGGCGAAACCTTCGACGGACCCCAAAGAGGACGGCTCCGAGAAGGACCCGGCGAAGCGGCTGTCGGCGGCGGTCAGCGTCGCGCTGGTCGAACAGTCAGCGACGACCAGCGTCACCGGCAGCGTCAAGAGCGCCCTGACGGCGACGATTACGGGCCTCGTCGACGATGCCAGCGTCCGCAACAACGCCAGCGCCTCGGCCGAGGCTACCCGCAAGAACAGCACCGGCTCGGACGCGATCGCCGGCGGCGCGACGTGGGGCGACTTCGATTACACTGCAAGCGCGACGGTCGGCGGCACGGTCACCGCGGGCAGCCTGACCGTCAAGGCCGACACGATGCGCCCGCGCGGCGACAACTTCGACCTTTCACTGCCCGATACCGGCAGCGTGTCGGACCTGCTGGACTGGGTCAAAGCCGACGTCGTGCCCAAGGTCAACGGCAGCCTCGGCGTTATCTCGGGCTATATCGGCTCCTCGGCCGGTGGTTCATCGAAGAACGACAACCCCCAGGCAACGACGATCGGCGGCTCGTTCGCGTACAGCAAGATCGACGGCACCGCGCGGGCGTGGATCGATCAAGGCGCTGTCCTGAAGCTCGGCGCGACGCTCGACGTCGACGCGACCAACACCGCAACGCTGATCAGCCTCGGCGGACCGATCTCGCTTATGACCGGGCTGGTCGGGGTGACAAGCAACGGCGCGGCGATCGGCGGCGCGGTGGCCTATTCCGAAGTCAACCCGGTCACCGTCGCAGGCATCGACAGCGGCGTCGTGCTGACGCGCCCGACCGTCGCGGCAACCGCGGCCTCGATCAAGGCGAGCACCACGGTCGACCTGCTGACGCTGGCACCGCTGGCCGGGACCGGCGGCGACAGCGCGTACACGGGCACGTTCGCGGTCAACGAGATCAACGGCGTCACACACGCGACAATCAGCAAGGATGCGAACCTCGACCTTGGCACGGGTTCGCTGACGCTGAACGCCGCAACCGAGATGACGCTGTATGCGGTCGCCGGCAGCCTCGCCAAGACCAACGCCGACGGCACCGGTAAAAGCGACACGGCAAAGGCCGTTGGTGTTTCCGGCGCGCTCAACCTCGTCCGTGTCGATACCGTCGCCACGGTCGGCGACGCGTCGGGCGACGATATTACGCCCAACATTGTCCAGGCGACCGCGCCCGTCGGCGGCATCCGCGCCGACAGCGTCGATGCGGAGGCAGCGACAACGGGCAGCATCAGCGCGATCTCGGTCGCCGGCGCCGTCAACAATACCACCTCGGGCCAGCCCGTGCCGCCGCCGCCGCCCGAAGACCCGCCGAAGACCGCAAGCCAACCGAGCGCGCTCAGCAAGTTTGGTACCGCGGCGCTGACCGCGGCGGGCGACGCGTTCACCAAGGCGGCACCCGCAGCGGTGAACGCCTACCTTGCCAAGCGCGATGCCGACACCCGCGCCAAGGATGCGGCCGCCCAAGCGCAGAAGAAAGAGGATCTCGAGAACGGCACGCCGGTCACCAAGGGCTTCGGCGCGGCGGGTTCGGCAAGCGTCAACTATTCGGTGCTGGCGACCAAGGTCGACATCGCCGCAGCGAAGTTCACGGCCGCCAGTACCACCGGGGCGACCAGCTTCAAGGCGCTCGCGGGCACCGGCGTCGACATGCTGTCGGTCACCGGCGGCGCAGCGCTGGCGACCGGCAAGACGCCGCTCAAAGAAAACACGCTGATCGCCGGCGCCTACGGCCTGTCGTACACCGCCAATCCGACGACGACGACGCTGACCGACACGACGCTGAGCGGCTTCCAGGGCGTCAACATTCAAGCGGTCGACAACGGCAGCCGAATCGGGGCCGGGCTGTCGCTGGCGGCCGACAAAACCAAGACCACCAAGGGCGAAGTCGTCGCCGCGGCGCTGTCGCATATCATCGATAGCGACAGCGTCGCCGCGAAGGCGACCGGTGACACCATCACCGGCCAAAGCGGCGGCGCGGGCGATCTCGAGCTGCTCGCCTATGACGGCATCCTCGTCGGCGCGGGCGCGGGCGGGATTTCATTCGGGGCGTCGAACGGCTTCGGCGCGGCGCTGACGATTATCGACATTGACTCGCCCGATGCCTCGAACGCGACTTTGAGCGGCACCACGGTAACGAACTTCACCAATCTCGGCGTGCGGGCGCTCAACGCGTCGCGGATTATCGGTATCGCCGCCGCGGGCGCGGTTGGCACCGACCCCAAGAGCGATACCGGCGCGCTCAGCCTTTCGCTCAACCTGATCAAGCTCAATGCTACCGCCGCGGTCGCGGTCGGCGCGCTCGGACTGGATGCGATCGACATTACCGGCAAGCTGACGGTGTACAGCGGCGACCTCGCGGCCGGCGCTACCGAAGCGGTCGCGGGCGGCGACAAGACCGATGCAACGTCCACCTCGGGCTTTTTCGACACTTACAAGATCAGCAATTTCGACCTCAGCAACGCGTCGGCGGTGTCGGTCGACGATCTGCAGGGCGGCTCGCAGATTTTCTCGGTGGCATTTCCATTGGCGCTATCGAAGGGCAAGGCGGCAGGCTTGGCGCTATCGATCAACCAGATCACCAACAACCGCAGCGCGACGATCACCGGCGATGCCGCCAGTTCGATCCAGGCCGGCAGCATTGCCGCGAGCGCCGTCGACCGCGCCTCGATCCTCGCGGTCGCCGCGGGTATTGGCGGCGGCACGGGCGGCGGCGTGATGGGATCATTGTCGCTCAACCAGATCAACGGCACTTCGACCGCGAGCATTGACCACAGCGCGGGCGAAACCGGACGATTCGGCGTCAGCATCGGCGTTGCTGGTCAGACCCCGCCTGCCATCGTCGCCGGTAAGACGCCCGCGCCCGCTAATCTGACCATTCAGACGATCGGCAGCGCCAATATCTTCAGCCTCGCCGGAGCCGTGGCGGTCGGCAAGGATGCCGCGGGCGGGCTCGCGCTCGGCCTCAACGAGATCGTCCGGACCTCCAAATCGACCGACGGCATCGCCGCCGACGACGCCGGTCTGCATGCCGGGTTGAACAACGTCACGCTGTCGGGCAGCCCCGACGTCAGCATCTCGTCGACGAGCGACGGCAAGATCACCGGCATCGCGTTCGCCGGATCTGCAAGCTCGAGCAGCTCGGCGCTCGCCGGGGCCGGCTCGATTAACCGCTTGGCGCCGGTCGTCGTCGCCGAAGCCAACAACATCACTTATACCGACACGTCGCTCGGGGATCTCAACATTGCCGCGAGCGATAGCTCGACGATCGCCTCGTACGCGGTGACGCTGGCGGTTGCCGGCGGCGGCGCGGCCTCGGCGGGCGTTTCGTTGAACGACATCGACACGCAGGTCGCGGCCTCGCTGACGGCGACCGGCACGGCGACGACGGCGGCGGCGGTCAAGGTCCGAGATCTGCTGATCACGGCGACATCGACCGCCAAGACGACATCGGTCGGTGTCGGCGTCGCGGCCGGTAGCGACTTCGGCGGGGCGGGATCGCTCGGCCTTAACACCACCAACGCGCAGGCGAGCGCGCTGCTGTCGCTCGATTATGCCAATGTCGCCGCTTCCGGATCGGTCGGCGTCGATGCGACCCGCGACTCGACGATCGACGCCAGCGCCGGCGTGCTGGCGGTCTCGACCGGCGACATCGCCATCGGGGCCTCGGTCGTGGTCAACACTGTCGGCGGCGGGGCCTCGGCGCTCGTCACCGGGACCGCCGGTCACGCCTCGACGCTGACCATCGCCGGCGGCGGCAGCGGCGTCACCGGGCAGCGCACCGGCGATCTGAGCCCCAACCTCAACCTGCCGCAGTTCGACGCGCTCAACGTCTTCAAAGATAGCGATCTGACCGGCATCGTCACTGGCAAGCTCGCGACCGACACGGTCTACGGGCTCAGCGTCAACGCCGCTTCGACGCACGCCTCGCGGACGATCGCCATCACCGGCGGCGTCGCCCCAGACGGGGTCGGCGCGGCTGCGACCGCGGTCGTTGGTGATATCGGCGGTACCACCAACGCCGCTATTACCGATACCGACGTCACCGTCGGTAGCCTCGGCAGCGGCGCTTCGACGCTTGGCATCGCCGTGCGCGCCAGTTCGCAGACGATGGGTGCGACGTTCGCGGGAGCGTTCGCCGGGGGCACCGCCGCGCTCGCCGCGCCAGTGGTCAGCGACGGCTTCAACGCGACGACGACGGCGACGATCACCAACGGCAGCATCAAAACCACCGGCAACATCGGTGTCCGCGCCGCGGCGAACCAAAGCTCGACCGCGCTGGCGCTGTCGGCGGGGCTTGCCGAAGGTGTCACTGTCGCTGTCGCTGTAGTGTCGCCGCGCTTTCAGGCGAAAACGAGCGCGCTGGTCGATACGCCAACGGCGCTCGTCGCCAACGGCGCGGGCGGCTTCGCGGTCAACGCCACTTCGGCAGCACGCGCCTTCGCCACCTTCGGCGTCCTTGCTGGGGGCGGTTCGGGAGCCGCCGCGGCGGCGGTCGTTGTCGCTACCAACGAGAACGACACGACGGCAACTTACGACGGCAAGATCGACACCGCCGCCGGCGGCACCGGCCTCGGCTCGATCGTCGTCGATGCGCCGGTCGTCCTCGTCAAAGCGACCGGCAATTACGATGCCAAGGTCGCCGGAGCGTCGATCGCCGTCGGCGGCAACGGCGCGCTGGTCGGCAACGGCATCGGCATCATCCACCGCGGCGTCGTCAGCGCGCTCGCCGACGGGCTTAATGTCACCAACCCGCTCACCAAGGTCGATGTCGACGCGAGCGAGATCGCCAACTTTCAGCCGATCACCGGGCAGGCCGCGATCGCCGTCAGCCCGGTCAGCGCGGGCGCCTCGCTCGGCGTCGTCGTCGTGCTGTCGCAAAGCAAGGTCGATGCCGAACTCAAGCGGCCGTTGCTCGAAGGCATCAATCATGTCGGGGTCGACGCGTACGGTGTCACCGGCGTCGACGCGCTCCAGCTCGGCGTCGCCGCCGGTGCCGTCGGCATCGGCGCGAACGTCACCTATATCGGCGTCGGCAAGGTCGAGGACACCGGCGCGCTGTTCGCCGGCGGCGGCAGCGGCCAGGACGATCAGGTCGCCGCCAACAGTGGTGCCAACAAGGACGGCAGCAACAGCAACCTGTCGATGCTCGGCAGCGGCGGTACCAGCGCCAGCGACGCCGCCAAGCCGGCCGCCACCGAAACCGACACGAAGGGCGCGACCGCCGGCTCGACGACCAGCCGCGCCGCATTCACCGACGTCAAGACCGCCGACGATGCCGCGACGGCACGCGTCCGCGCCCGGATCACCGGCAGCGACACCGCGCTTCAGGCAGGCAACAAGGCATCGACGGTAAATGTGTCGGCGTCAGGCGACGTCAGCGTCACCAGCGCGGCCAATCTCGTCAGCAAGTCGTCGAACTACCAGCTGACCGCCG
>CAXTTR010000027.1:3401-14605 GCA_964247215.1 uncultured Sphingomonadaceae bacterium | reverse complement strand
CGTCAAGACGGCGAGCGGTGACGACGATGTCGGCGCTAGCGGATGGCGGGGCGGCGGCATCAGCTGCGGCACCGGTGTCAGTGGCACCAGGCAAGGCGGCGTCGCCCGGCGCGGCGGCGGCGGCCAGCGGCAGCACCGTCGTTACCAGAAGCAGACACGGCAGTGCGCTCATCCGTCCAAATACCATTCCCGCGCTCCAACGTGACGATATAATATCTCATTGATATCCTCCGACGAAACGATGTGCAAGTGCGAATAATGCCGCGAATGCGAACGGGGTGAATGACGGACGGTTGTAACTCGCTCGCACTTTCTAGCCCTCTCACGTCCTTACGGGAGAGGTTGGGTGAGGATCTTGCTTGTTACAGGACCTAAGCGGGCACGCGGAAAGGACAGCTGAAGCAACAGCAGAAAGGCAGCAGCAAGACCCTCGCCTAACCTCTCCAGTGAGCACGGAGAGGGCAAGAAAATCCTACACCCGCATTGGCATCAGCACATATAGCGCCGCCGAGCCATCGCCTTCGCGGATCAGCGTCGGCGCGGCCGCGTCCGCTAGATGGACATTGACTTGGTCGCTGCCGACCTGGTCGAGAATATCGAGAAGATAGCGGTAATTGAAGCCGACTTCGAACTCGGGCGAGGTGTAATCCGCTGGAATCTCTTCCGACGCGGTGCCGTTCTCGGGCGACGTCACCGACAGCGTAACCTTGTCACGGCCCATAGCGATCTTGACCGCACGGGTCTTCTCGGTAGTTGCGATCGCCGCCACGCGGTCGACGCCTTGCGCCAAGCTCTTGCGGTCGATCTTCAACAGCCGGTCGTTCGCCGTCGGGATTACCCGACTGTAATCGGGGAAGGTCCCGTCGATGAGCTTGGAGGTCAGCACCGCGCCGCCGAGCTTGAAGCGAATTTTCGACGCCGACAGCGATATTTCGACAGACCCGTCGGCTTCGTCCAGCAGCTTGCGGAGCTCGCCGACGCATTTGCGTGGTACGATGACGTCCGGCATTCCGACCGCACCTGGCGGGGCTGGCAGCTCAATGCGCGCTAGCCGATGCCCGTCGGTGGCAACAGCCCGCAGCTTGGGCTCGCCACCTGTCTGTACAATGACGTGCAGGAAAATGCCGTTCAAATAGTAGCGCGTCTCCTCCGTCGAGATCGCAAAGCGCGTGCTGTCGATCATCCGCCGCAGGTCCTCGGCTGGAAGACTGAAGATCGTCGGCAAATCCGTTTCGGCGATCACTGGAAAATCGTCACGCGGCAGCGTCGCGAGGTTGGAGCGGTAGCGACTGGCAGTTACCGTCATCTTCTCGTTGACCACACTCAGCTCGACCTGCGCGCCCTCGGGCAACTTACGGGCAATGTCGAACAGTGTGTGAGCGCCTACCGTCGTAGCACCGGGATTGGCGATCTGCGCGTCGATGCTCTCGACCACCTGCAGATCCAAGTCGGTCGCCATCAACCGCAGCTTGCCGGTGCCGTCGGCCTCGGTGCGCGCCTCGATCAGCACATTCGACAGGATCGGAATGGTATTGCGCCGCTCGACCACCGACTGCACGTGAGCCAGACATTTTAGTAACGTCGCGCGTTCGACTGTTGCCTTCATTCGTGCCCCTTGGATAGCCCGCCCGCTCGGACGAGGAGGTGACTATAGCGACCGCGCCGCAGCGGGACAGCGGAAATGTGCGGATTATGCTTTGTGTCCGGCATGATTGCTTAGGGAACGCATGATTGTAAAAAGACGCGTCTAGAACCCGAGCACTTGCGCCATGCTGTATCGGCCCGGCGCGCGTCCAGAGAGCCATGCTGCGGCACGCACCGCGCCATTTGCAAACACCGTGCGCGACTCAGCCCGGTGCGTGATTTCGAGCCGCTCGCCGTCGCCGAGAAGCATCACGGTATGATCGCCCGCCGCTGAACCACCGCGCAGGCTTGCAAAACCGATGCTGCCAAGCTGCCGCTCGCCGCTGCGGTCGCCGCGCGCTTCGACATTGCGCAGTATTACGCCGCGTCCGCGTGCCGCTGCCTCGCCGAGCAGAAGCGCCGTTCCCGAAGGCACGTCGCGCTTATGACGATGGTGCAGTTCGGCAATCTCGATGTCCCAGCCATCACCGAGCCGTGCCGCCGCTTGCTCGGTCAGCGCCGCGAGCACCGCCACGCCGAGCGAAGTGTTTGCTGCCTGCAGTACGGCGATACTGCGCGCCGCGACGTCGATAGCGGCATGGTCCGCGGCGCTTAGCCCGGTCGTGCCGATGACGATCGCACAGCTTCCAAGGCACGCCGACTCGAGATTACCTGCAAGGGCCGCAGGCTCCGTGAAGTCGATAAAGACGTCGCTGCGATGCGCCAGTGCCAAGCTACTCGTGCACACCGCTAGCCCACCGGGCAGCGCCATCCCTACGGCAGCGCTGCCGACGCGCTCGACTGCACCCGCAAGATGCAGGCCAGAGTCGGCGGCGATCGCCGCGATAAGCGCCATGCCCATGCGGCCGCCTGCGCCGAGCACACCGACACGGATCGGCGCTGCTCGCTCGTCGCCGCTCACCCCGTTACCTCGCGCTCGGTACGTTCCATGTCCGCGTCGCTTAACCCGAAGTGATGACCGACTTCGTGCACGAGCACATGCGTGACCAGCGCTTCGAGCGGCTCACCGGTCTCAATCCATTCCTCAAGCAGCGGGCGCCGGTAAAGGAAGATGATGCCGGGCAACGCACCGGTCGACACATTGCCTTTCAACCCGACATGGCGGGCCTGGTACAGGCCGAGGAGGTCGTATGGCGACTCGATCTGCATTTCGGCAGTGACGTCATCATCGGGCCAGTCCTCGACACGCAGGAGCACCGGAGCGAGCCACTCGCGGAACTGAAATGGCAGCGCTTCGACCGCTGCCTGCGCCAGCATCTCGACATCGGCCACGGTTGGCGGCAGCATCGGCTGTAACGATGACGACGGCGTTTTAGGCAAGTTCATTGCAGGTCGATAAGCGGTACCAGTCAACTTGCCAACTAGGCCGCTCTACAAAGCGCTTCGCTCCCACCACAGGTGCGAATGCGCTGCTTTAGTCGGCAGCCGTGCCCTGAGCCGCCATGGCCGCGCTCAGCTGTGCGCGCACATCGATGCCCGGCGCATCAAGCCAGCCGCTCATCGACGCGCGTAACGAGGCCAGCTCGACGGCGCGGATCATCGCCTTAACCGGGCCGATTGCGGCGGGGGTGATCGACAGCCGGTCGAGGCCGAGCGCGAGCAGCGCGACGGCTTCTAATGGCCGCCCGCCCATCTCGCCGCAGACGGTCACCGGCACACCCGCGGCATCGCAGGCGCGGACGACGCGGCGCAGGAAGCGCAGGATCGCCGGCGATAGCCAGTCGTAGCGGTCCGCCAGCCGCGGGTTGGCGCGGTCGGCGGCGAACAGAAACTGGGTCAGGTCGTTAGTCCCGATCGAGACGAAGTCGACGGCAGGCAGCAGCACGTCGAGGCACTCGGCGAGCGCCGGCACTTCGAGCATTGCGCCGTAGCGGATGTGCGCGGGTAGCGCGCGGCCGTGCCCCGCCATCCAGGCGCGCTGCTCCTCGACCAGCGCCTTCGCCGCGTCGAACTCCCACGGTTCCGATACCATCGGGAACATGACGCTGAGCGTGCGTCCGGCGGCGGCTTCGAGCAGCGCGCGCGCCTGAACCTTCATGAGCCCATTGCGGCCGAGCGCCAGCCGCAGCGCGCGCCAGCCCATCGCCGGATTTTCGTCTTCGGTATGCTCGTCGCGCATGTACGGCACCGACTTGTCGCCGCCGATGTCGACGGTGCGGAACACCACAGGGCGGTCACCGGCAGCGTCGAGCACGGCGCGGTATAGGCGTGTCTGGCTCTCGCGCCGGGGTAAAGTCGCCGAGACGAGGAACTGGAACTCGGTGCGGAACAGCCCGATGCCGTCGGCATTGGTCTGGTCAAGCGCCGCCGCGTCGGTTCGCAGCCCGGCATTCATCATCAGCGCGATGCGCACACCGTCGCGAGTTACCGCAGGCAATTCGCGCAAAGCGTCGTAGCTCGCCTGGCGCTTGGCCTTGAGCGCGTTGGCGGCGTCGAAGGTAGCGATTATAGCGGCAGTCGGCCTAACGAACACCGCGCTGTTAGCGGCATCAAGGACCAGTTCGTCGCCGTCGGAAATCGTTGTGCGCAGGTCGCGGACGCGGCCGAGCACGGGTACGCCCATCGCCCGCGCGACGATGGTCACGTGCGCGGTCAGCGAGCCTTCCTCGAGCACGACGCCCTTCAGGAAGCGCGCATCATACTCAAGCAATTCGGCCGGGCCGAGATTGCGTGCCAGCAGGATGGTGTCGCCGCGCAGGCCAGACTGCGCCGCGGTCCCGAGCTGCCCTGAGACGATGCGTAGCAGGCGATTGCTGAGGTCGTCGAGGTCGGTTAGCCGCTCGCGCAGGTAGGGGTCTGCAATGGCGCGCATGCGGGCGCGGGTGCGTTGCTGGACGCGCTCGATCGCGGCCTCGGCGGTCAGGCCGGAGTCGATCGCCTCATTGATGCGCCGCGACCAGCCCTCGTCATAGGCGAACATCTTGTAGGTTTCGAGGACGTCGTGGTGGTCGCCGCCGCCGAGGAACTCGACTTGGCCCATCATCTTGTCGATCTGCTCGCGCATCCGAACGAAGGCGCCGTAAACCCGCGCGCGCTCGGCCTCGATGTCGTCGGCGACGGCATGCTCGATAACGACCCGTGGTTGATGCATGACCGCGACGCCGCGCGCCAGTCCGTCGACGAGCTTGAGCCCGGTCAGCCGCGCTGGGCCGCTCGATGCAGCGCGCGCCGCGGCGACTTGCGCGTCGTCGACGAGCCCCGCCCCGGCAATTAGCTCGGACAGCACCATCGCCACGGTCTGCAGCACTTCAATCTCGACCTCGGCGTAGGTGCGCGGCTCGGTATGCTGGACGCAGAGCACGCCGACGGTGACCTCGCGGCGCAGGATCGGGACGCCGGCGAAGCTGTGGAACAGGTCCTCGCCGGTTTCGGGCTTGTAGGC
Source organism: uncultured Sphingomonadaceae bacterium (assembly GCA_964247215.1). Taxonomy (GTDB): domain Bacteria; phylum Pseudomonadota; class Alphaproteobacteria; order Sphingomonadales; family Sphingomonadaceae; genus Polymorphobacter_B. Next base: position 9,579 of record CAXTTR010000027.1, on the reverse strand, counting down.
GAAATCGGGGTGCGCGCGCGCTTCGGCAAGATTGAGCGGCTCGCGCGTTGCCGCGATCGTGCCCGCTAGCCCTTCGCCGAGCGCCAGCTTGGTGACGTGCACCGACGATTGCCGCAGGCCTTTGGTGGCGTAGAGCTCGAGGACGCCGTCACGGCGCAGATAGACCGAGCAGACTTCGGAGTTGAGCTGCTCGGCGATGATTGCGACGACTTGATTGAGCTTGGCCTGCGCGCCGGTGCTCGACGCCATGACCTCATGCAGCCGCCGCAGGATGACCCGCGACGGAGAAATTGAGGTTGTCACGCCAGGCACGTCAGGCGGCGCGCGCCGATAGCGCCGCTTGCGCCTCGGCGACGAGTCCGGCGATGATCGCCGCGACCGGCTGCTCGGCGGAGACCATGCCGACCGACTGCCCGGCCATTACCGAGCCGTGTTCGACGTCGCCCTCGACAACCGCGCGGCGCAACGCTCCGGCCCAGTAATGCTCGATCTCGAGCTGGCCGCTGGCGAGATCGATCGCACCCGCGTCGATACGCAGCGCGACGTTGCGCTGCTTCGCCGCGAAGGCTTCGCTGCCGGCGTTCTTGAGCGCCCGCACCGGAATAACCGGCAGCCGCGGATCGAGCTGGACGCTGGCGATCGCATCGCGTGCCGAGGCGCGAATGAAGGCGCGCTTGAAGTTGGCGTGCGCGACGCTCTCGGTAGCGGCGGCAAACCGCGTGCCGAGCTGGACGCCGCTCGCGCCCATTTCGAGGTAGGCGGCGATGGCAGCACCCCGTCCGATACCGCCAGCGACGAACACCGGGACCGCGTCGATCACCGGGAGGATCTCCTGCGCCAGCACGCTCGTCGACACCGGGCCGATATGGCCGCCCGCCTCCGAACCCTCGATGATCAGCGCGTCGATGCCGGCGCGCACGAGCTTCTTCGCGATCGCCGGTACCGGCGCAAAGCACATCAGCTTGGCCCCGCTCGCCTTGATCGCCTCGATCGCGCCGCCCGGCGGCAAGCCGCCCGCGAGTACGATGTGGCTGACCCGGTGGTTGGCGCAGACCGCGATGAGCTCGCTCATCAACGGATGCAGCGTGATCAGGTTCACCCCGAACGGCTGGGTGGTGAGCAGCTTGGTCGCGGCGATCTCGGCGTCAAGCATAGCAGGCGTCATCGACCCGCAGGCGATCACCCCGAAGCCGCCGGCATTGCTAATCGCGCTGACGAGGTGCCGCTCGCTGACCCAGGTCATCGCGCCCGCCATGATCGCGGTCGGCGTGCCGAGGAAGGCGGTGCCGCGCGACCAGAGCTGGTCGAGGCCACTCATGCCGCGTCCAGCCCATAGGCCGTGTGCAGCACCCGCACCGCCAGCTCGGTGTATTCTTCGGCGATCAGCACGCTCACCTTGATCTCGCTGGTGGTGATCGCCTGGATGTTAATGCCCCGGTCGGCCAGCGCCTTAAACATCGTCACGGCGACACCCGCATGACTGCGCATCCCCACCCCGACGACCGAGATTTTCGCCACTGCGGCGTCGGAGATCACGCGCGCGAAGCCGATCGACTCCTGCATGCGCGCCAGCACGTCCTGGCTCAGCGCCAGTTCGGTGCGCGGCACGGTAAAGGTGACGTCGGTGGTGCCTGCGACATAGGCGATGTTCTGGACGATCATGTCGACGTTGACGTTCGCCTCCGCCAGCGGGCCGAAGATCGCCGCGACGACGCCCGGCCGGTCGGGGACGCCCGCGACGGTAATCTTCGCCTCGTTGCGATTATAGGCGACGCCGGCGATCAGTTCCTGTTCCACGATTTCGTCCTCATCGACTACGAGCGTACCGGGCGCGTCGGTAAAGCTCGATAGCACGCGAATGCGCACCTTTTCCTTCATCGCCAGCTCGACCGAGCGGGTCTGCAGCACCTTCGCACCGACCGAAGCGAGTTCCAGCATCTCCTCATAGGTAATCTGCTTGAGTTTACGCGCTTTTGGCACGATTCTGGGGTCGGTGGTATAGACGCCGTCGACGTCGGTGTAGATGTCGCAGCGATCGGCCTTGAGCGCAGCTGCGAGCGCCACCGCGCTGGTATCCGAGCCGCCGCGGCCGAGCGTGGTAACGCGGCCGTCGGGGCTGATGCCCTGGAAGCCCGGCATCACCGCGACGCTGCCCGCCGCCATCGCTGCACGCACCGCGGTCGTGTCGATGTCCTGGATGCGCGCCGAGCTGTGCGCCGCGGTCGTCCGCACCGGTAATTGCCAGCCGAGCCACGAGCGCGCGGGCACGCCGATCGCCTGCAGCGCAATGGCCAGCAGCCCGGCGGTGACCTGCTCGCCGCTGGCCACGACGACGTCATATTCATGCGGGTCGGCGAGCGGCGAGGCTTCACGGCAGAAGCCCACCAATCTATCGGTCTCGCCCGCCATCGCCGAGACGACGACGGCAACCTCGTGCCCGGCGGCGACTTCGCTGCGAACACGTGCCGCCACCCCGCGGATGCGTTCGCTGCCAGCCATCGAGGTGCCGCCGAATTTCATGACGATGCGCGACATATGAGTGGCGAAGGTCCCCTGTGAGGCGGCGCGCCACGGTTGCGGCTCACGCCGCGTTGATAGAAACAAGGGCGCAGCAACGCAAGGAAGCGCCGATGGAGCTAACGATGGAGCCGCCGACCGCAGCGAGCATCAATCCCGCCGAGGCCGAGTTCTTTGGCCGGCTCGCGGCGGACTGGTGGAACCCGCGCGGCTCGTCGGCGATGCTGCACCGGATCAACCCGCTGCGGCTGGGCTATATTCGAGCGGCAGCACTGGCACGGTTTGGGCGCGCGGCGAACGACCGCTATGCGCTAAGTGGCCTGCGCGCGCTCGATGTCGGCTGCGGCGCCGGACTGTTGACCGAGCCGCTGGCGCGAATGGGGGCGAGCGTTACGGGTCTTGATGCAGCGGCGGACAATGTCGCGGTGGCCAAGCTTCACGCCGAAGCGGGCGGGCTGGCGATCGACTATCACGGCGGTTCGGTCGAGGTGCTGGCGGCGGGCGTGACCACGGCGGAAGCGAAGTTTGACCTGATCACCTGCCTTGAAGTCGTCGAGCATGTCGCCGACCGCACCAGCTTCCTCGCCGCGTTAGCCAGCCTGCTCGCGCCCGGCGGCCTGCTGGTCATGTCGACGCCGAACCGTACCCCACTATCATATGCGACATTGATTGTCGGGGCCGAGCGCATCGTGCGCAACATTCCGCAAGGCGCGCACGAATGGCGGCGGTTTATGACGCCGGACGAGCTGACCGCGGCACTGGCAAGTGCTGGCCTGCTGGTAACCGATCTGACCGGGCTAATGTGGCGGCCGGGGGCGGGGTTCGCCCTCGGCCGCGATACGTCGGTCAACTATCTGCTGACGGCGGTACCTGCTCAGTAAAACCGGTTCGGAATTACCTGCAATACCGCGCCGTCGCGCAGGCGGATCAGCAGCGCATCGGGACCGTAGCGGACCCAGCGCGCGCCGCCATGGGCCACTGGCAGCCGGTAAGCGTACGGATTACCGATCCAGAAGCGCCGGTCGTAATAGTCCCGCGGGAAGAAGTTGCCGACATTCCAACTGCGATAAGCATAGCCGCGCGGGCCTGAATAACGGCCAGCGTCGAAGCGGTCCTCGCGGCGGGCTTCGCGGATGTCGCGGCGGTCGCCATCACGGAAATCCCGGCGGTCACCGTCATGCCGGTCGTAACCGCGATCGCCATCGCGCCGGTCGCCGTCGCGCCGGTCGCCGTCGCGCCGGTCGCCGTCGCGGTGGTCGTACTGCCGGTCGCGGTGATCATAATCCTGCGCCGAGCTGATCGCGGGCATAATCAGCGTCGCGACGGTAAGCATCGCGGCAATCATAGTTCGCATGTTCGTCCTCCTTATGCCTCAGCTCGATGAGCGAGCCGAAGCTGAAGTAACGCCTGCGGACTTAACTCGGTGTGGACGCGCCGTTGCGTGATATTCAGCCGCCCCGCTCAGAGAAAGCGTGCGACCACATCGCGGTAGCTGCGGCTGACCTTGACCTGCGTGCCCGAGCCTAACACGAGAAAGCACTCGCCGTTGGTGTGCGGCTTGACCGACTTTATGTTGTCGAGGTTGACGATCGTCGAGCGGTGGATGCGCTGGAAGCGCCGCGGGTCAAGGCGCTTTTCGAGATCCTTCATCGTCTCGCGCAGGATCAGCGTCTGCTCGGCGGTGTAGATGCACATATAGTCGCCCGCCGCGTCGATGCGCTCGATGTGATCGACCTCGACGCGGAAGATCTGCCCGCGGTCCTTGATGTTGATGACGCGCTCGAAGCGATTGGCGGCGGGCGCGTCGTTGCCGTTGGCGAGGTCGTCAGGTACCGCCTCGGGCGCGACTTCGGCGAGGATTTCCTTCAGCCGCCCGCTCTCCTCGCTGCCGCGTTTTTCTGCCAGCCGCAGCCGGACGCGCTCGATCGTCGCTGCAAGCCGGTCTTCCTCGACCGGCTTGAGCAGATAATCCACCGCCTCGGCCTCGAACGCCTTCAGGGCATGTTCGATGTAGGCGGTGACAAAGACGAACAGCGGCGGTTCGATGTCGGCGAGGCCGCTGACCACCGAAAAGCCGTCGAAGCTCGGCATCTGGATGTCGAGGAAGACCAGATCGGGCTTGTGCGTCTTGATCGCGCGGATCGCTTCCCGGCCGTTGACGCAGCGCTCGATGATCTCGACGTCATCGAAGGCTGCGAGGCGTAGTTCGAGCCCCTGGATCGCCAGCCGCTCGTCGTCGACTAAAATAGTTCTGATCGTCATCGTTCGTGCTTCCCAAACGGTCAGCCCGATGGGGCCGCCACGTTGCTCTGCACCCCCAAATGCGTCTCGCCCGATTTGCCGTCGGGAACTCTGGCACTGCTGCCCGGGCCGTTGCCGCCCGATGCAGTTACTGATCCGCTGTTGCCCGGACCATCACCGAACCTCGAATCCGAGGTCTGGTAGGGTATATCGATCAATACGAGCAAGCCGTGCGGATCGTTGTATTCAAGCTCGAAACGATGATCGTCACCGTACGCCTGAACCAACCGCTCGCGTATGTTCGGTAGTCCCACCCCAGTTCCCGATGTACCGAGTGGGGCCTCGCTTGGCAACGCCTGCGGCGTCGTGACCGGGCCGGGGCCGGTGTCAGCGACAGTGATCACCAGCCGGTCGTCCATCACTCGCGCGTCGATGTGGATATCGGCCCCGTCCTCCTGCGGGGTGACGGCGTACTTGATGGCGTTCTCGATGATCGGCTGGAGCAGCAGCGACGGCAGCCGCCCGAGCATTGCTTCAGGCGTAATATCGAACCGCGTCCGCAACCGCTCCTCGAAGCGCGTCCGCTCGATGTCGAGGTAAAGCTTGAGCGCTTCCGCCTCCTGCGCCACCGTCGCAAGGCCCTCGCGCTCGCCGACCAGGCTGTAGCGCAGGAACGACGACAGCCGCGACAGCATCGCATTGGCGCGCTCGGTCTGTTTGAGTAGCACCAGTGTCGAGATCGAGTTAAGCGTGTTGAACAGGAAATGCGGGTTGAGCTGATAGCGCAGCATTTCGAGCTGGGCCGCATTGGCCTGCGCCGCGACCTTGAGCATGCGTTCGGACTGCACTGCCAGCAGCAGATAATAGTTTATGCCGTAATACAGCCCGCTCCACGCCGCGAGCACGGCCGAATCGAGCAGGATCGCACCGAGGAACTCGATCCCCTGCGGCCGCAACCCGATCTCGTAGAAGGTCGCGTGCGCCCAGACTTCGAGGACCGAGAACAGCGCCGAGGCGATGCCGAGCAGCAGCAAAGTCAGCGTCCACACGTACACCGGACGCATGACGATGATACGCCGGTACGCAGCCGCCATCAGCAGCGTCAGCGAGAAGCCGGTCGCGGTGACGATGATCGTCGGCAGGATGAACGCGAGCCCCATCCGGTTGGCGAGTCCGCCAAGCGAGCGCAGCAGGAAGTACGCGCCCCAGCCGCCGCCCTGCATGATCCAGAACGCGCGGTTCTTGTCGGCGAAGAAGGTCTGATTGCGGAGCGTGGTAAATGGCATCGGCACCGAGTCTAGCAGGTTGCCGATGTGAGCGGCAGCCCCGCCTCAATCCTCCGGAGCGATCGTCACCTGCAGGCCGTCGAGCGCCGGCGTGAACGCGATCTGGCACGACAGCCGCGAGTTGTGCTGGCGGT
>CAXTTR010000027.1:2891-3391 GCA_964247215.1 uncultured Sphingomonadaceae bacterium | reverse complement strand
GCGCTGGCGGTGGTCCGAGCTGTCGAGCAGGTCATTCTCGTCGGCATCCGGCGTGCCGGCGGCGGCCATCCAGCTGTCGTCGACATGAACATGGCAGGTCGCGCAGCTGCAGCTGCCGCCACACAGCGCCAGCAGCTCGTCCATGCCGCCGTCGCGGATGATCTCCATGACCGAGTGCCCGGCAGTGGCGGTCAGCGCGGCTTCGCGGCCGTTGCGGTCGGTGACGATGATCTGGGCCATGGGATGTCCTGTCGACGGATGAAGTGCGGCTGCCTATGAACGTGCCCGGGTGAACGATCAAGGATGAGCGCGTGGGCCTCACTGCCGCACAGTTGCATGCCGGCCTGGACGCCATAGCCGCGCGGGAGCCACGCATGGCCGCGGCGCTGGCGCAGGCCGGCTACCCGGCCGAGCGTATCCGCGAGCGCGGCATGGCGACGTTGCTGCGCACCATCGTCGGGCAGCAGGTGTCGTTCAAGGCGGCCGACGCGATCTGGCTC
>CAXTTR010000027.1:1732-2881 GCA_964247215.1 uncultured Sphingomonadaceae bacterium | reverse complement strand
CCGATCCCGCCGCCTGGCTGGCCCGCAGCGAGGAGGAACTGCGCGCCGCCGGGCTGTCGCGGCAGAAGATCAGCTATATGCACAGCCTCGCGACGGCGACCGCCAGCGGTGCACTCGACTTCGAGGCGCTGCCCGCCGACGACGAGGAGGCGATCCTCGCGCTCAGCGCGGTCAAGGGCATCGGGCGCTGGACGGCCGAGGTCTACCTGCTGTTCTCCGAGGGGCGCAGCGACATCTGGCCGGCGGGCGACCTTGCGGTGCAGATCGCCGCCGGGCGCATCCTCGGGCTCGACGCCAAGCCGGGCGAGAAGGCAACGCGCGAACTAGCCGAAGCCTGGGCTCCGCACCGCGGCGCGATGGCGGTGTTCGCTTGGCATTACTACCAGACCCCGGTGATCTGAACTTGGTCGAGCTGCTGACCAGTCCGGCGAACTCGACGCTGAAGCGCATCCGCTCGCTGCACGAGAAGAAGTACCGGCGCAGCGAGGGGCTGTTCCTCGCCGAAGGACTCCGTATCGTTGCCGAGGCAGTCGAGGCGGGCGTCGTCCCCGAGCTGCTGGTGTTCGCCGATAAGGCCCAGTCGCAGCCGCTGGTGGCGCGGCTGATCGCAGTCACCGAAGCATCCGGCGGCGAGGCGATCGCGACGAGCCGGACGATGCTTCACAAGCTCACCGGCAAGGACAATCCGCAGGCGGTGCTCGGCGTCTTCCGCCAGCACGCGACGCCGCTGGCACAGCTCGACCGCAGCCTCGCGTCGATCTGGATCGTCGCGCAGGCGCTGAACGACCCCGGCAATCTCGGCACCATGCTGCGCACCGGCGACGCCGTCGGGGCAGGGGGCATCATCCTGCTCGACGACGCCTGCGACCCGTTCAGCGTCGAGGCGGTGCGCGCCTCGATGGGCGCGGTGTTCACGCAGGCGGTCGTGCAAACCACCGGTACGGCATTCTTCGATTGGATCCGGCAAGGGGCAGGCTTCGTCGCCGGAGCGTCGTTGCTGACCGCCACCGACTACCGCGCCGTGACCTATTCCGCGCCGACGTTCGTGCTGATGGGTAATGAGCAGGCCGGGCTGCCGGAGGACTACGCCGCGCAGTGCGATGCGCTGGTCAAGCTGCCGATGCGGGGGAAGGCGGATAGTCTGAACGT
>CAXTTR010000027.1:0-1632 GCA_964247215.1 uncultured Sphingomonadaceae bacterium | reverse complement strand
TAACCAAACCGGCACAGAAGTCAAGTTCATTCGGCTGCTTCGGCCACAGGTGCCGCGAGCAGTTCGCGCGCGCTGATGGCGGCCGGGACTGCTTCGAGCAGCCCGAGCGGCGCGATGGCGCGCTTGCCTTCCTCCACGCCGAGTTCGGTGAACTTGCGGGCTTTCGGCAGGACATTGCTCTCCAGCGAACGCACGAAAGCATTGTACCCGTTGACCGCCTGACCGAGGTTCTTGCCGAGCCCGACGAGGTGTTCGGTCATAACGGCGACGCTGGCGTGCAAGTCCGCACCGAGTTTGCCGATTTCACGCCATTCCTTCGATTGCTTGTCCTGCTGCCACGTCATCTCGACGATCTTGGCGATTGCCAGCAGGTTGGTCGGACCAGCCAGCAGGATGCGGTTCTCAAACGCCCAATTCAATAGCGGCAGGTCGTGCTCGAGTGCCGCCGAAAGAAAGTTTTCGCCCGGGATGAACATCACGACAAAATCGGCGGCGGCCCCGAACTCTTTCCAATAGCTCTTGTCGCTCAGCCCTTTCGCATGGGTGCGAACGGCGGCGGCATGCCGCCGGTACGCAGCGCGGCGTCCTTCCTCGCTCTCCGCCTCGCCAGCCGACAGATAGTCGTTGAGCGAACACTTTGAGTCGATGATGAGCTGGCCTCCGCCGGGCAGGTGGATGATCGCATCGGGGCGGCGGTTGACATCGCTGGCATCGGCGTTGGCCTGCAGCACGAAATCGATGCCCGCACGAAGCCCTGCCATTTCGAGGACGTTCTTGAGCTGCTGTTCGCCCCAGCTGCCGCTGGTCTTGCCGCTCGACCGGAGCGCCGAAACGAGCTTCGAAGCCTCTTCGCTGACGCGCTGCTGACCGGTGGTCACGGCGAGCAACTGCTCCTTGAGCCCGCCATAGCTCTCGGTCCGCGCCTTCTCGACCTCGTCGAGTTTGACGTCGTATTTCGCCAGCGTCTCGCGCATCGGCGCGATCAATTCGGCAAGTGCGGCGCGGTTGGTTTCGAGCCCCGCACCCGCCGCCTCGCGGTGCCGGGTCAGCGCCGCCTCGTTCGCTTCGGCAAGTTTCTGGTGCGCGGCGTCGAGCGCCTGTCCTGCGAGTGCGGCGAAGGTCTCCGTGGTGCGCGCGACTTCCGCCGCATGCGCGCGGTCGCGCTCGGCCCGCTCGGCCTCGACCGCGGCGAGTTTGACCGCAAGCTCGGAGCGTACTGCCTCGACGCCGGCCAGTTCGGCGAGGCGAGCCTGGGCATGGGCGTGCGCCCCGGCGATCTCGGAATGCCGCAGCCGGTGCATGACATCGGCATCGCGCAATGCCGCTGCTTCGGCGAGCGCCGCCTGATGCGCCGCGACGGCGGCCTCATGCGCGGCAGCGGCAGCCGCCATCGCAGCCCCATGCGGCCGCCGCGCCAGCCAGTGCCCGACGATCAATCCGGCGACGAGCATGAGCAGCGCGACCGCTAACGGTATCAGGTCCAAGTGTCATTCCCCGAGGTTGATAGGCATTGCCGATGTTTACTGCTGTTGCATCTCAAACCCAACCCGCTCATCCCGAGCTCTTGTCGAGGGACCTCGGCAGAATGGTCGCGGGTCCCTCGACAAGAGCTCGGGATGAGCGGGTTTCGGT
>CAXTTR010000026.1:0-14810 GCA_964247215.1 uncultured Sphingomonadaceae bacterium | reverse complement strand
CCGCGGTCGCCGTATGCTGGCGAAGGCGCTAGCGGCCGAGCAAGCCGTAGTCATTCCCGTGAACACCGTTAATTTAGACGACCGCATCCTTGAGGAGACTTACCGATGAAGCATGCCGTTGTGCTCGCCACGCTGATACTAGCAATCGCCGCTCCAGCCATCGCCCATCACAGCTTCGCCATGTTCGACAAAGCGAAGGAGATCGAGCTGAAGGATGCGACGGTCAAGGACTGGCAGTGGACCAGCCCACACACCTGGCTTTACGTGGTCGTGCCGAACGGTACGGCGAGCCCGATCAAATACAGCATCGAGGGCGGCAACCCCGGCCTGATGCGCCGGCAGGGTTTCAGCAAAGGTTCGATGAGCCCCGGCGACAAGGTCACGATCTATATCTCGCCGTTGCTCAGCGGTGAAAAAGGCGGTGCGATCAACGCAGTGCGGCTGCCCAACGGCCAGGTGCTCGGCGAGCGTATGAAGCCGCTATAGCGCCAACTATGGTCGAGAGGCGGAGATTGCCATGCTGAGGCCAGGTCTGTTCGCCGCTGACATCCTGTATATCCACGTCACGCTGCACGACGACCAGGCTTTCACCCACCGGTGACGACGACGAACATCTGGGCGCGCAAGGCCGGACCGAAGTGGGAAGTGCTCGACGATCAGTCGTGCTTCGAAAACAACCAGACGCGAACCGACACCGTTCCAGAGGCGGGCTTCGTCAAGTTCTGACGGCGACGTGCTGCTCAACAAGGGTCACCAATGATGAAGCTGGTCAAAGTCAGCCGCGGCGGCGAGGTGGCCGAAGGTTTCCTTGAGGGCGAAACGGTGTACGTCAGTGGCGGCTGGCACGCGGAACCAGCCGCCGACGCGCCCTTCACGCTGTCGCGCCGGGATGACCTCGTCGCTGCGCGCGCTGCGGCGACCGGGGTGCCGCTCGCCTCGGTGACGCTCGAAGTGCCGATCGACCCGCGCGCGAAGCTGATCTGCGTCGGCATCAACTACCGCGACCATGCGGCCGAAGTTGCGGCGGATGCGGCGCAGAGCCCGATGATCTTCACGCGCTTTCACGACAGCATCGTCGCGCACGGCCAACCGATCGTGCGGCCGAAGGGGTCGGACCACTTCGACTTCGAAGGCGAGATCGCCATCGTCATCGGCAAGGCCGCACGCCACGTCGCGCTCGCCGATGCACTGGCATACGTCAGTGGCTATAGCTGCTTCATGGACGGCAGCATCCGCGATTATCAGAAGCACTCGGTCACAGCCGGAAAGAACTTCTGGCGGACCGGCGCGATGGGACCATGGATCGTTCCCGCCGCCGACTTCACGCCCGGTGACCCGGCGCTGACCACCCGGCTCAACGGCATCGAGGTACAGTCGTCGCACGCCAGCCTGATGATCTTCGGCATTTCCCAGATTATCGAATACTGCTCGCGCTGGACCGAGCTGCGCCCCGGCGACGTGATCGCCACGGGGACGCCCGGCGGCGTCGGCTCACGCCGCGTACCGCCGCTGTGGATGAAGCCCGGCGACCGCGTCGAGGTCGAGGTCGAGGGTATCGGGACGCTGGGCAACACGGTCATCGACGCGCCCGAGCGCGTTGCTGCCGCTCTGGCTGCATGACCTTTATCACCCGCAGGGGTTGGCTCGGCGTGCTGATCGTCGCGCTGATCGCGGCGATCGCGGCAACGACGATGACCGTCGCACGGGCGCGGAGCCGCGACGCGGTGATGCGCGCCGATCCCGAGACGATCTTCGCACAGCCCGATCTGCTGCGTCCGGCGCTGGCCGCAGGCCGCACCGGCTTTGCCAGCCACTGTGCCTCGTGCCACGGCGATGGTCGCGGTAACCCGGCGCGCGGCATTCCCGATCTGACCGATCACGACTTCCTGTACGGCACCGGGCAGGTCGCCGAGATCGAGCAGATTGTGCTGCACGGCATCCGTTCGGGCGACTCGCGTGGCTGGCACCTCGCGGCGATGCCGGGCTATGCGCAGGCGAGGCCGTACCCGGCCGAGCCGGCGATCGCGGCGCTGTCCCCATCCGATATCGCCGACGTCACCCAGTGGCTGCTCCGCCGCCGGACGACCGGTGTTGCAGCAGTCGCTCGGGGCAAGACGATCTATGCCGGGCGCGGCGCGTGCTGGGACTGCCACGGCCCCGACGGCGGCGGCAACCCGGCGATCGGTGCGCCCAATCTCAACGACGATGTCTGGCTGTACGGCGGCTCGGCAGCGGCACTCACGGCGACACTCGCCCGCGGCCATGCCGGTAGCTGCCCTGCCTTCGCCCGCGTCGTCACCCCGGCCCAAGCGCGTGCCATCGCCGTCTATGTCGCCGCATTGCCGCGCCGCAGTGCTGGATGAGCGTCTGGTCGCTCGATCAGCCAAGCGCGCGGCGTTCGCTTATCCTGTGTGCACTAGGCGCGGTCATCGGGCTGACGATCGCCGGCTTCGGGCTGTTTACCGCCAAGGGCACCCGGACGAGCGCGGTTCCGGCCGAGGACGTCGCGCTGGTCAACGGTGTGCCGATCCTGCGTAGCGACTATATCCAGCAGTTGCGCGCGCTGTACGATGTACCGCTCAGTGGGGCGACGCCGGCGCAGCGCCGCAAAACGCTCGACGACATGGTGCGTGAGGAGCTGGTTGTCCAACGCGGCGTCGAGCTCGGGCTGCAGTCGGACACCATCGAGGTGCGCGATGCGCTCGCCGGTGCGGTCGAGGCGCAGACCGCCGCCGACGCGACGATGGCACAGCCGGGCGAGGCCGAGTTGCGCGCTTATTACGCCGCGCACCGCGATCAGTTTGCCGACGAGGGCGTGATGGCGCTCGCCGACTACCGCCTGCCGCCCGGTGCAACCGCCGCGACGATCGCCGATGCCGTGGCGGCGCTGCAGGCGGGCAGGACCGATGCCGTGCCGCGATCGGGCGCGATGACCGACGGCGACGAATATTACTTTGCCGCAAAGCTCCATCTCGGCGACCGCCTGTTCGCGGTTGCGCGCGGCCTCAAGCCGGGCGAGGTGTCGCCGCCGATGGCGTTACCCGACGGCACGCACATCGTTGTCATGGCAAAGAACATCCCACCGCAAGCACCGCCGTTCGAGGCCGTGCGTGACAAGGTGCTGGCGGCGGCGATCACGTCACAAGCCAGACTCCTGACCGCCGCCAACGCGCGCTTCCTGCGCAAGCGCGCCGATATCCAGGTCGCGCCGGGGTTGGAATGACGCTGGTACCGAAGCACATCGTGCCGTGGCGGCTGTGGCTGACGGCTCTCGCCTGCCTGATTGCGGCGTGGCCGATTGCTGCTCGCGCGCATACCCGCAGCGAGTCGCACAGTAGCTGGACGATCGACGGCCCGGTCGTGCATCTGGCCTTCAGCGTCGCCGACCGCGAGGCGGCGCGGATCACCGGTGACCGGCCGAGCAATGCGGCGCTGCTCGCCTATCTCACACCCCGCGTCGGCGTCGACACCGGCGGGACGGCGTGCAAGCTAACCGCGCCGCCGCACCCCGTCGTCGCCGCGCCGGGTTACCGCCGCATCGAGTTCGAGTTCGCCTGCGCCGCCGCGACCGGCATTCACCTGCACGACACCGCCTTCTTCGAGCTGGTGCCGACGCACGTTAATTTCGCCCAGGTCCAGAGCCAAAGCGGTGACTTCGTCGAGCAGCTCGTCAGCGCCGGTGACCCGCCGCTCAGCATCGGCGACCGAGGCGACGGGCTCGAGAGCGCTGGCTTCTTCCGCTTCGTCGGCATGGGGATCATGCACATCTTCACCGGGGTCGACCATATGTCATTCCTCGTCGGGCTGGTGCTGATCTCGCGGCGGCTGCGTGACCTGGTGTTCGTCGTTACTGGCTTCACGCTCGGGCACAGCCTGACGCTGGCGCTGGCGGTGACCGGCATTATCCGGCCACACGCTGAGTTCATCGATGCGCTGGTGGCGCTGACGATCGCGCTGATCGGGGCGGAAAACATCTCGGTCGCCTCGGGCCGTCCCGGCATGGTCGCGCTCGGTACCGGTGCGTGCCTCGCGGTGATGGCGGGGCTGCGGCTGGCGGGCATCGGCTTGCTGCCGCCGCTGCTGCTAATCGGCGCGGGGCTGTTCGCGGTGAGCTACCTGCTCGGGGCGGGGCATCTGCGCGATGCCGGGCGGATCCGGCTGGTGGTGACCTTGGTATTCGGGCTGATCCACGGCTTCGGGTTCGCCGCCGACCTGCTGCAGAGCCGCCTGCCGCCCGCCAAGCTCGCCGAGATTCTTGTCGGCTTTAACTTCGGCGTCGAAGCGGGGCAGCTGACGATCGTACTGTTGCTGACTGGCGCGACGGCTGTCCTCGTCCGCCGCCATTGGGCGTTGCCGCGCCCGATCGTCACCGATGTGATGGCGTCGGTCCTCGTCGCGCTCGGCACCTTCTGGTTCGTCGGGCGCAGCTTCGCCTGAGGCGTCGTGCCGGCTCGAAGGCTTTGCGGGTCAGCTTGGAAGGCGACTCCGAAGGCGACACGCTGCAACAAACAATGCTGAATGTAATGAGTAACTTAGATAGGTGTCGATTTCGCTATTTTCACCTATATTGTAAGCTGCGCCAGCACCTGATGCGGCACACATCGGCACCGTTGAGCAAAGCTGCAGAGTAATTTAGCTGAAACACAGTTCCGTTGTAACCAGATTCGTTAGTTTGTCAACCTTAGCGGCTGATCATCTCAAGCGGCCGCCGCCAATGGTTTGACGGCGAGCCGCCGCAGGTCGCGCTTAGTGGCCTTAAAGCTCGCCTCGCCGATGATCGCCGCCATCGCCGCCTCGGCAGCGAACACATTACGGCGTGCGGCGTCGAGCAGATTACGGCCGGGTGCGGTGAAGGCGATCGTGCGAGCCCGGCCATCGCCCGCATCGACCAGGCGCACGACATAGCCGAGGCGTTCGGCGCGGACGGTCAGCTCGCGCATCGACTGCTTGGTCATCCGCGCCCGCGCGGCGATCTCGGTCAGCCGCGTGCCCGCAAGATCGAGGTGCCGGATCATGCCGAGCAGCGCCGGGCTGGCGTCGAAGCCCTCGCTGGAAACTCGCGCCGCGACCTCGGCGATGAAGCGCTGCGACCCCAACGCGAGGGCGCGCCCGATGTTGGCTGCCGCCCACGTTGCGTCGGCAGCGCCTGTGTTAACAGCGGCTACGCTCAGGCCAGCCCCCGGCAATGCTGCCGTGAGGCCTGATTGGGCTGCGATATAGCAGCCGAGCCGATCCTTGAGCAGCGCCGCCGCCGCCCCCCCGAGTTCGTGTACGACTTCGCGCTCGGCTGCAGCAATGCCGTCGCTGAGTACGGCACGCAGGCGCCGGCCGGTCGCCGTCAGCTCGACCAGCTTGGCGCGCCGGTCGGCACTGTCGCTGCTCCGCGTAACCCACCCCGCGGCCTCGGCGCGGTCGACGAGGTCGACCATCGCGGCCTTGCTCAACTTCGCGCGGGTTGCGAGCGCGGTCAGCCGGGTGCCGGCCTCGTTGATCGCGTGAAACAAGGCGAGCTGCGCCTCCGTGACGTCGAAGCCGCGGGCGTGGACGACCGCCAACTTGGTCGCGATCACCCGCGCCGAGGCGGCGAGCAGCAGTGTGCCGATGTTCGACGACCGCCATGCGGTGTCGCTGGAGCAAGTCAGGTCAGCGCTCATCCGGTTGCTCGATCGTCAGGCCGCGATGGCGTCGGCGATGGCCCGGTATTCGGTCGCACTCGGGGCATAGGGGCTAGACCGGTTGAAGTGGCTGGCGACCATCGCGGCAATGAGCGCCTCGGTGACGGCGCCGCGATGGCCGGCGCCGGGAAGCGTCGACGGCAGCCCGAGCGACGCGATCAGCGCGGCAACCGCGTCGGCAATGTCGCCGGTACCAAGCACCGCGGCGATGCGCGCCGCCTTCGCCGGAACGTGGCGCGTCAGTAGCCGCAGCGTATGCGGCAGCGCGACGCCGATCAGCGTGCCGTGGTGGATATCGGCCTCGCCGCACGCCAGCGCCACGGCGTGCGCCGGGCCGAGCCCCTTGTGGATCGCCGCACCGCCAGCGAACGCCGCCGCCATCAGTGAAGCGCGCGCGGCGTCGCCATCGGGCTCGAGCGCGGCGTGCACCCCGGCGAATACCCGCGCGATGCCGTCGAGCGCCAGCGCATCGACAACGGGGTTGGGCGGGTCAGCGAAATAGCCCTCAATACAATGCGATAGCGCGTCGATCGCGGTCGCTGCAATCAGCCGGCGCGGCAGCGTGCGCGTGAGGTCGGGGTCGCACAGCGCGACCCGCGGCACCAGCATTGGCCCGCGCGTGCCGATCGCCGGGCCTTGGCTATCCCTGTGCACCGCCGCCACTGGCGAGCTCTCGCTGCCGGTACCAACTGTAGTCGGGATCGCGATCAGCGGAGCAACGGCTGTGATCAGGTCATAGCGGCCGATAATATCGACTGCGGTCCGGTCGCTGCCGACAAGCGCCGCGACCAGCTTCGCGGTATCGAGCACCGAGCCGCCGCCGAGCGCGACGACGCCGTCGCAGTCACCGGCGCGATAGGCCTCGACCGACGCATCGACCCCCGCCGCGGTCGGGTTTTCGGGCACGCCGAGGAAGCTTGCAACGATGGCCGTAACAGCCTCGACGCGCGCGACAAGGCCCGCCCGCTCAAGCCCGCGGTCGCTGACCAGGAACGGCCGCTCGACGCCGAGCAGCGCCAGCTCGGCACCCAGGCTGGCGAGCGCACCGGTTCCAAAGATCAGTCGCGGAAGCGTGATTGCCGGGCCCATGCTGTTCCTCTGTGGAGGCGAAACGCCTTGTCAGCGTCACCACACTAAATTAGTAAGGTAACCGAACAGTGTCCACCCCAAATGGTTTGGGAGCCTATTATGAACGAGATGACGGCTATCAAGCCCGCCCCAGTGCGGACGCAGCATTTCATCGGCGGGGTGTGGACCGGCGGCGATGGCCCGACCTTCCCCGACACCAATCCGCTCAACGGCGAGCTGGTCGCGGAAGTCGCCGCCGGAGGGCGCACCGAGGCGGAAGCGGCGGTCACGGCGGCTGCGGCGGCGTTCCCGGCATGGGCAGCGATGGGCCCGGGCGAGCGGCAGCGGCTGTTCCTCAAGGCGGCCGACATCACCGACCGGCGAATGAATGACGCGGTCCGTATTATGGCGGCCGAGGGCGGTGCGAGCCGGACCTTCGCCGCGCATCAGGTCAAGCTGTCGTCGTCGATGCTGCGCCAGGCGGCAAGCTGGGGCTATCTGCCGTACGGCGACATGATGAAAAGCGACGTGCCCGGGCGCACGGCGCTGGTGGCGCGCAAGCCGCTCGGCGTCGTCGCCGGGTTCACGCCGTGGAACGGCGCGTTCTACCTCGCGTGGCGGACGTTCCTGTTGCCGATGGCGTTCGGCAACACCACGGTGATCAAGCCGTCGGAGGAAGCGCCGATCTCCGCCGGGCTGTTCCACGCCGAGATCCTTGAAGAGGCGGGGTTTCCCGCGGGCAGTTTCAATGTCGTCACCCATGCGCCCGGCACGGCAAGCGCTATCGCCGACGTATTTTTCGAGAGCCGCGCGGTGCGCTGCGTCAATTTCACCGGCTCGGACAAGACCGCGCGCATCCTCGGCGCGCGCGCTGGGGCGGCGCTCAAGCGCATGGTGCTCGAACTCGGCGGCTATAATCCGATGCTGATCCTCGCCGACGCCGACATCCCGGATGCGGTCAACGCGGTGATCTTCGGCGCGTTCATCCACCAGGGCCAGGTCTGCATGAACACGCGCAAGGTCTATGTCGCGCGCGAGGTTCACGACGCCTTCGTCGAGGCGCTCGCCACGCGAACCCGCGCGCTCAAGCTGGGCGATCCGGCCGACCCGAATGTCATCATCGGGCCGCTGATCAACCGGCGCGCGGTCGATGCGACGATGGCGAGCATCAGGGACGCGCTAGGTCGCGGCGCGACGCTCGTCACCGGCGGCACTGTCGACGGGGCGATCGTCGCGCCGACAATCCTGACGCATGTGCCCGACGACGCGGTCTGCACGACCGGGCGCGACGAAACCTTCGGGCCGCTGCTGGTGATCGAGGCGTTTGACGATCCCGAGGCCGCGCTCGCCAAGGCGCAGGACACGCCGTATGGGCTGTCGGCGGCGATCTTCACCTGCGACCACGCCCGGGGGCTGGCGATGGCGCAGCGCTTTGACACCGGCATCGTCCACATCAATGCGCCGACGATGGCGAGCGAGGCCGCGCTGCCGGTCGGCGGTGTCAAGGACAGCGGTTGGGGTCGCTCGGGACATTATTCGGTCGAGGACTTCACCGAGATACGCCTGACCACGATGACGCAGGGCAAGGGATTATATCCTTTCTAGGATTATCGATGATCCTGCGCTATGCTGGACTCGCTATAATCGGCGGGGAGACGAAAATGACAATGACGGCGGTCAGCAACTGGCTGACGGCGACACCGCTGAGCCATGCCATCGCCGGCCAATTCTGGATCGTGCCGACGGTGCAGAGCGTGCATATCCTGGCGATCGCGGTCGTGCTTGCATCCATCGCTATGCTCGACCTTCGGCTCGCCGGCGTGATCGGGCGCGAGCAGTCGATGCGCGGGCTGACGCTGCGCTTCTACCCGTGGATCTGGGGCGCGCTCGCCGTGCTGTTCGTCACCGGGCTGATCATGATCATGAGCGAGCCGGGGCGCGAGCTGCTTAACTGGGTGTTCTGGACTAAGATGGGGTTGATCGTCGGGGCGGTACTGTTCACCGCGCCGGTGCAGTCGCTGCTTGAGGACTGTCGCTACCGCGACCTGCCGCAGCGCAAGCAGCTTATCGTCCGCGCCTGTGCGCTGGCCTCACTGGTGCTGTGGGTCGGCGTTGTCACCTGCGGGCGCTGGATCGCTTATGCCGGTGACCGAACATGACGCTGTTCGACCTGTGCGTGTCGCTCGAAGCGACGAAGTTCGCGATCGAAATTGCCGAGTCGGAATGGCTGTTCCCGACAATCGAGACCGTTCACGTGATCGCCCTGACGCTCGTCGTCGGCTCGATCGCCATGCTTGACTTGCGCATGCTGGGGTTCGCGACGCGCAAGCTCGGGGTGGCCGAACTATCGGCCGAGGTGCTGCCGTGGACGTGGGGCGCGTTTCTCGTTGCGGCAATAACGGGCGCGCTGATGTTCACGTCGGCGGCGAGTAAATATTACGGCAACATCCCGTTCCGCATAAAGATCGTGCTGCTGATCTGCGCTGGTCTCAATATGGCCATCTTCAACTTCACCGTGTTGCGCCGCGTCGGCGAGTGGAACACGGCGGTGCCGACACCGGTCCCGGCCCGCATCGCAGCGACGCTGTCGCTGTTGTTCTGGATCGGCGTCGTCTTTGCCGGGCGCTGGATCGGGTTTGTCAAGTGAGCGCCGCGATGCCGACGCGGCAGCTCGGGGCCAGCGGGCCGCGCGTCGGCGCGCTCGGGCTCGGCTGCAACGGCATGTCGCTGCAGCTGCCGCGCGACGACACCGAAGCCGTTGCGACGATCGAGGCAGCGCTCGAAGCGGGCGTGACGCTGCTCGACACCGGCGACTTCTACGGCATGGGGCATAATGAGACACTGGTCGGCCGCGCCATCCGGCACCGCCGCGATCAGGCCTTCCTCAGCGTCAAGTTCGGCGCGCTGTTCTCGCCGTCGGGCAAGTTCCTCGGCGTCGACGGTCGTCCGGCCTCGGTCAAGAACTTCGCTGCCTACTCGCTGCAGCGGCTCGGCGTCGATGTCATCGACCTGTACCAGCCGGGGCGCCCCGATCCGGCGGTGCCGTATGAGGACACCATCGGCGCGGTCGCTGAGCTGGTCGCCGAAGGCAAGGTGCGCTACCTCGGCGTCTCCGAAGTCGGCGCGGCGATGCTGCGCCGGGCACATGCCGTCCATCCGGTCGCGGCGCTCGAGATCGAATATTCGCTCGCCTGCCGCTTCATTGAGGCCGAGATCCTGCCGGTCGCGCGCGAGTTGGGCGTCGCAGTTGTCGCCTACCGCGTGCTCGCCGACGGCCTGTTGAGCGGCAGCGTATTGCCTGAACCGACCTTCCTAACGCCGCCGCGGCTGCAAGGCGACGCACTTGCGGCAAACCTGCGGGTCGTCGCAGCGCTGCAGGAACTGGCGGCGACCAAGCGCTGCACCGCGGCGCAGCTCGCCGTGGCGTGGCTGCTGACCCGCGGTGACGATATCATCCCGCTCGTCGGAATGCGTCGGCGGTCGCGGATGGCGGAGAATTTGGCGGCGGTCGAGATCGTGATCGACACCGGCGAGCGCGCGAGGCTCGACCGCGTGTTCGCCGACGGCGCGATTGCCGGCGACCGTTACCCGGCGTTCGTGCTCAGATTCGCTGCACAATAGGGTTGCCTTGGCCGCGACCTGACATGTCGGAAACATAGCTGATATTATACAGGCATCGCTATCATCATTTATTCATCGTACTCAAACCGGAAAACGACTACACTGGGTTGAGTGAGCGGACTTCAAGATCCGCCAACAATCCAAGGGGGACGGTAATGACAGGGTCGACAAGGCACAAGCTGCTGATTTCGGGCGCACTGCTGTCGATGCCAGCCTCTTTGCTCGCGCAGAGCGCCGCCGCGACCGGTCCGGCGGAGTCGGCCAATGTCACGACGGCTGTGCCAGCCGGCGGCGTCGAGGACATCATCATCACCGCCACCCGCCGTTCGGTCAATCTGCAAGATGTGCCCGCGACCGTCTCGGCGGTGACCGCGAACACGCTCAAGTCGTTCAACATCGTCGGCGTCAATCAGTTGACCAGCCTCGTCTCGGGGCTGGTGGTCGCGCCTTCGGGTGGCAACAATCTGTTCCTGCGCGGCATCGGCGCGCCGTCGACCGGCTACAACGAGGCGCAGACCGCGGTTTATATCGACGGGCTTTATCTCGCCAATCCGGCGGTCGGGATCTATTCGTTCAATAATATCGACCGGATCGAGGTGCTGAAAGGTCCGCAGGGCACGCTGTACGGCCGCAACGTGACCGGCGGGCTGATCTCGGTGATCACCCGCGAACCCGATCCAGCCCGGCGCATTGACGCCTCGGTCGGCTACGGCAATTACGACACGGTGACCGCGAACCTGTACGCGTCGACGCCGCTCACCGACAATCTCGCGGCGAATGTCGCGCTGTTCCACCAGAAGCAGAGCCACGGCTGGGGGTTCAACACCTTTACCGGCCACGACAATTTGAAATCCGACGAGACCGGCGTCGAGAGCAAGCTGCAATGGACGCCGCGCCCCGGCACCAAGCTGACCGCGACATTCATCTACGATTATAATAACCGCGACATCGGTTCGGCCTATGAAGTGCAGCCGGGGACGCTGGGCAGCGACGGCACGCCGTTCCTCGGCCGCTACCGCAATGCGTCGCGCATCGACCCGGCCGGGCCGACCAACATCTATATCGGCATCCTCAAGGCCGAACATGATTTCGGCTTTGCCAATCTGACCAGCATCACCGGCTATCAGGCGAGCCATGCGCTGGTCACCTTCCAAGGCGGTCAGCCGATCCTCGGCCAGCCCGTCGCCACGCCGGGCTTTGCCGCGGCGTTCACCACCTTCTACGAGCAGAATAAGACGTTCAGCCAGGAATTGCAGCTGACCTCGAAGAAGTCCGACTCACGTTTCGACTGGGTCGTCGGCGCGTTCTACTACAATGACCATACCGAACTCCGCCTCGACACCATCGGGACTTGCGTAAATGGGGCCTGCTTCGGCGCGACGCCGACGCGCAGCGATGGCTTTCCGACAACGCGGTCGGGGTCGGTCTACGGCGATGGCACCTACCGCTTCTTCGACTCGACGCGGCTGACGGTCGGATTGCGTTATACCAACGAAGATAAGGGCCTGACCGGGCTGCTCAGCCCGCTGCCCGGCTACTCGAATTCGGTGACGACGTTGCCGGCGACCAATGCGCTATTTCCCGGCGCGCCGTACAACGTCATCATCGGGGGGGTCGTCACACCGCAGCCTGGCATCCCGACCAAGCTCAACTTCGATCGGCTGACCTACCGCGTCGTGCTCCAGCAGGACATCGGCGACGACATCCACGCCTATCTTTCGCACAATCTCGGGTTCAAGTCGGGGGCGTACAACGGCAATCTGTTCAGTAACCTGCCGGTCCGGCCCGAGCTGCTTTATGCCTCCGAAGCCGGGGTGAAATCCGAGCTGTTCGACCGGCGGCTGCGGCTCAACGCGTCGTATTTCCATTATGCTTATAAGGACGTTCAGGCGCGTTCGGTCGCACCGCCGGCACCGCCGGGCAATGCGCTGCTGCAAAACGCCGCGAGCGAGAAGATCGACGGTATCGACGCCGACTTCAGCATTGCGCCGTTCCGCGGCTTCACGATCAACGGCAGCCTCGAACATCTCGTCGCGAAATATGCCGACTACCCCGGCGCGACATTGGTCACGCAGGGGCCCAACCGCAATGTCGCGGTCACCATCGGCGGCGTCCCGCAGATCGTCACCGTTGGCAGCGTCATCAACACCACACCCGCCAACCTCGCCGGGTTCACGCCGCAGAACGCGCCGCCGTTCACCGCCTCGATCGGCTTCGTCTATGCTTTCGATACCGCCGCCGGGACGTGGTCGCTCAGCGCCAACGACCACTACAACTCGCGTTATGCCAAGACCAACGACGACAGCATCTACGACAACTCGCACAATCTCGTCGACCTGTCGCTCGGCTGGACGGCGACGAACAAGCGCTACGACGTCAATCTGTGGGTCAAGAACCTCGGCGACGAATATGTCTACGCCGTCGGTCAGATCTCGAATAACTTTACGATCGTGCCGGGCGCGCCGCGCACCTTCGGCGCAACGATCGGGGTGCACTTGTGAGCATGATGATGTCTAGCCTTCTCCCGTGATTACGGAAGAGGGCTAGACAGAAGTGAAGAGTATGAGGGTTGGAGTGAAGATGAGAAAGTCGATGCGCCGGGGTGACTATCTCGCAACCTTGGCTGCTATGCTCGTGGTTGCCGTCCCGCTAGACGGCACGGCGGTCAGCGTGTCGGCGGCGACCAGCGCCCCCGCGCACAGCTGGTACGGCGCTCCGGGTGCGCCCGACATCAGCGGCGTCTGGGTGCTCAGCGCGCCCGCCGGCGCATCGGGCAGCAAGGAAGGCTGGACGCCGTGGCAGCCGCCGCTCAAGCCGCCGTTCGCCGAGGTTTACGCCAAGCGCATTGCCGATCCCGCCAAGCGCACCGACGATCCCGTCGTCGGCTGCCAGCCGCCGGGGATGCCGCGCTTCATTACCGGCACCAACGGCCCGATGCTGATCGTGCAGACGCCGGGCCGGGTGACGCTGTACCGCGACGGCATTCCGGTCCGCCGGGTCTGGACCGATGGCCGCGGGCTGCCGCCGGCGAAGGACCTCGAAAGCTTCTCGAACGGCAACGCCATCGGGCACTATAGCGGGGCCGAACTGGTCACCGAGATTATCGGCGTCCGCGATCAGCCGGTCGACAGCAGCGGCGTGCCGCACAGCGACGCGCTGAAGATCACCGAACGCTTTCACCGTATCGACGCGCAGACGCTGCGGGTCGAGGTGACGATGACCGACCCGACCGCCTACACCCGGCCAATGACCTCGACGGTGACGTACAAGGCACTCGCCGATCCGCTGTGGGAGCCGCACGAATTCCTGTGCAAGCCGACGACCGATTATCACCCAGAAAAGTACGTCCGGTGAGCGCGATGTGGAAGCTCGGCACCGCCTTGGCCGCGGCGATCGCTACCCTGGTGCCGGCGTCGGTGACCGCTGTCGCGGCCGACGCGCCGCCTGCCGCGGTGTCGTACTACGGCGACAAGGGCGTCCCCGACATCTCGGGGATCTGGCTTGGCATGACGATGGGCATCCCCGGCGTCGGGCCGCAAAGTAACTCGGGCACGACCGCCGACGGCCGCCCGCCAACATACTGGACACCGTGGCCGCTGCCTTACACACCGGCCTTCAAGAAGCGTGACGACGAGCGGGCCGCTGCGGCAAAGAAGGGCCGAGCGGTCGGTGACATCGGCGTGCGTTGCCTGCCGTTCGGGCTGCCACACATGCTGACCTCCAAATTCTATCCCGATGAGGTCGTGCAGACGCCGGGCCATGTAATGATCTTCGTATTCGGGACTTTCCCGATTGTCGTCTGGACCGACGGCCGCAAGCACCCGGCTAACCTCAAGCCGAGCTATAATGGGCACTCTATCGGCGAATGGCGGGGCGACACGCTATTTGTCGACACCGTCGGCATCATGCAAACCACGCCGATGGACACCGCGCGCAGTATCCATAGCGACAAGCTGCACATGAAGTGGACGATGCAGCGGGTCGAGCCCGACATCATCCATGTCCATATTACGGTTTACGACAGCGACGCGCTTACCGAGCCGGTCGCGATGACCCAGATCTGGCACCGCAAGAGCGGCCCCCAGTGGCAGCTGCTCGACGACCAGTCGTGCTTCGAAAACAACGAGGCCGTTGCCGCGCCCAAGTCCGCCGAAGGCTTCATCAAGTTCTGATGCTGGTAGATCGCAGGCAACCGGCGATGCGCCGCATGAGGAGCACCGACACGATCCCGGCGCACCGCGTCGCAGCGTGGCGGGCACTAGCGGCTGTTGCCTTGCTGGTGCTGCCGTTGTCCGCTGCACACGCTGACGATGTCACCGCCTGGGGCGTCGCCCGCGACCTCTGACCGGGCCCGCCGTCAACCACTCTGGAGAGCAGACTTGGACAAGCGCACACTGGGCCTTGACGGCCCGTCGGTCTCGATGGTCGGCTTGGGCTGTATGGCGA
>CAXTTR010000025.1:1170-15205 GCA_964247215.1 uncultured Sphingomonadaceae bacterium | reverse complement strand
ATAGTGCCGAACTCTGTGTAAATTTCATCAACGATCCCCCAAACTAAATTTTTTTGTAGTTTCGAATGCTCTGACTCACGCTCACCTGATCGACCAAGAAGTCAGTGCCGCTTTGCGGCTGAGCGGCGTGCCCCTGAACCCATCGCACGCTCTGCCGCACCGGCTTTCACCGCACATAAGCGCACCTGTGCGGCACCATCCATCACATGCAAAGCGTCAGCGGTAGTTTCGATTTCTTATCTGATCCATTCAAAATAGTGATATATTATTTTACAGGCTCGCATGAGAGGTGGTTCATGAGAACGAACGCAAGCCAGCTCCGCCGAACTAACCTCAATCTTTTGAATGTTTTGCGCTCGGTTCTGAACCACGGGAGTATTACCAAGGCTGCCGAGGAACTGAACCTAACCCAAGCGGCTGTCAGCAATAGCCTTCGTAAGCTGCGCGAGCATTTCAGCGACGAGTTGTTGACGCGCGATGGTCGAGGGCTTCGCTTGACCCCGAAGGGAGAGCAACTGGCGGCTCCTCTTGATGAGGCGTTGTCCGCCCTTCACAAGATCCTTCAGGTCGAGCTCTTCGATCCTGCGCGATCCCGGCAGCGCTTCCGCATCGCAACGGCGAGCGGCATGGTTGCCACGATAGCCGAGCGGGCTGCGCTGATTCTGGCGACCGAAGCACCGCATGTCACGTTACAGTTCGTAACGGCGAGCGCCAGATCGCCTCAGGACCTTCACGGCGACAAGATCGATCTGATCCTCTCGCCGCGCCAAATCGCCCTAGCGATGTCGCTCGAGCCGACGCATTCGGAGGAGCCAGTCAGCGTCGAGCATCTCTTCACGGAGCCATTCGTGTGCGTCGTAAACGCGAAGAACAGTCAGTTCGAGAATGGGATCAGCAAGGAGCTGTACCTGAGCCATCCCCACGCGAGCTTCTACTTGGACCTGGGCCTTCATGCCAGTTTGGAACAGGGTTATATCGAAGAACACCGCATCGATCAGTTCGACAGATTGCTCACCTCGGACTTCGCGCTGTTACCCCTGCTAGCTGCATCGTCAGACTGCATTGCACTGGTGCCGCGCAGCCTGGCCCGAATGGCGATTCAGACGCTCCCTATACGCATACACCCATGCCCACTTGCGATTCCCGACCTCGATATGTTGGCCGTGTGGAACAGACGCAGAGACAAGGACACGGATTTACTTTGGCTCCGTTCCTTGTTGAAGCGCTGCGTCGTCGATTATGAATAAGGCTTGGGCGTCGCTTCCGCTACATGGCGGCGCTGCGCTCCTTCTCATAGGGTTCCGGGCAATCGCCATGCCCAACCTGACCAGGTCGGAACCCCAGATGCGCGCGTCCCCAGATCGCCAGCGCCTTCATCACCTGACTCAACGATGCGCCATGAGGGGTCAACGCATATTCAACGCGCGGAGGAACTTCGGCGAAAATCGACCGCGTCAAAATCCCATCCTGTTCAAGTTCACGCAGATGCAGCGTCAACATGTGCTGGCTGATGCCCGGCACCGCGCGGCGAAGCTCGTTGAAACGGCAAGAGCGGCGAAGAAGCTGCCACAAGATCAGTACCTTCCACTTGCCCCCCAAAATCGCCAGCGTCGCCGAGATGTCCGGCGGCGGCGCTGCAAGCCCCTTCACGTCCCTGCACTGTTCTTCGATAGTCAGCTTTTCCATACTACACCAAAAAAACATTCCTACTTGCGGAACCGATACAGCATAGGTCAGGAGCGTACAACGAATTGATTGCAGGGAAGACAAGTGATGGCATCGGCAAGTATTCAGGGCGGCGACCGCCGATGGTTCAGGATCGTTTCTTTAGTCGTTCGCATCCTTCTCGCTCTGGCATTTGCCGGATCGGGGATCTTCAAGCTGTCTGGCCACCCTATGGTCGTGGACGAGTTTGCGCGAGTCGGGCTCGGTCAGTGGTTCCGCTATGTCGTCGCGCTGATCGAATTGTCGGGTGCAGTGTTGTTGGTATGGCCGACCACGGTCGCGTTCGGTGCGATGACGCTCGGGGCGGTCTGCGCCGGCGCCTTCTTTGCCCAGATTCTCAGGATCCACATCGGCATTCTCCACACGATCGTGCTGGGAACGATCTGTGCGGTGATTCTGTGGATTTACCGTTCGCAACTGCTCGGCGATCGCCGCGGTTAGCGTCCAAGTGTAATCAGGATCGAAACATATCGCCGCGGGCTCATGACGATCGCTCGGCTGAGCGGGTTGAAGACTGCGCTGGGTTAGTATGGCGATCGGCGAATACCATGCCGATTAAATAATGGGGCCAGCAGCGCCGGTCCATTCGCAGCGACAATCAAAAGAACCGCGCAAAGCGCGGGATAGGGGAGGAACTGATGGCAAAGTCATTCAAAGCGATGTTGTGCCTGTCGGCACCTGTTGCGATAATCTGTTTGCCGCCCGCCGCTCAAGCGCAGGCAAGCCCGCCGCTCTCCGCCTCTCAGGATGGTGCGCGCGCCAATGGCGCAGCCACAGCACCGTCGGGCTCCGCCGCGACCTCGACGACTTCGCCGCAAGGTCCCGCCTCGGTCGGCCAATCGGAGGCTGCCCGGAACGCCGACGCCAGTCCAACCGGGCTCCAGGACATTATCGTCACCGCGCAACAACGCACCGAAAATCTGCAAAAGGCGGCGGTTGCGGTTGCGGTCGTTTCCGGCGCCGATCTGATAAATTCGGGTACCCGCGGCCTCGATACGCTCGGCAAGCTCGTGCCGGCTCTCCAGGTCGAAAGCGGAAGCCAGGGCGATCTGATCTTTATCCGCGGTGTTGGCAACTTTTCCTATACCGCCAACAGCGATCCCGCGGCGGCGTATAACTACGACGGGGTTTATGTTGGGCGATCGAGTTCGACCTTCGGCACGTTCTACGATCTCGAGCGCGTCGAAGTGCTCAAAGGGCCGCAGGGCACGCTCTATGGCCGCAATGCGACCGCGGGCGCGATCAACATCCTGCCCGTGCAGCCGAGGCTCGGAGAGACCTCTGGTTATGCGACCGCGACCTACGGCAATTACAACGCCGTCACCGCGGAAGGCGCGCTGAACGTGGATCTGGGCACCAATGCGGCGTTCCGCCTGTCGGGCACCTATTCCAAGCACGACGGCTATCTCGCATCGGGAACGCAGACCGACGATGCCGGTGCCATCCGCGCACAGTTGAAGGTCGAGCTGACACCCGCGCTCACCGTGCGGATCGAAGGCGATTATGCCCGGCAGCGCGGCCTTGGTTCGGGAACGAGCTATTTCGGCAAGCTTACCTTCGATCCCGCGACCAATCAGTTCGTCACCACACCGTCCGGACTGCCGTTGAGCGAAGGGCTGTATACCCCGGCGGCACAGGCCTATCGCGTCACCACGGGCGCGGCAGGCTCCGTCGGCGGGCGCTTCCTTGATCCGTTGATCCCGCCGTTCCAGCGCAACGACGTGTACGGAATCGCCTATCACGTGGACTGGAAGACGCCGATCGGCACCTTCAGCCTGATCCCGGCGTGGCGGCACGGAGAGAAGCGCAACCGCAGCACCGATGTCGGGCAACCGATCGGCGACTCGCTCGATTCGAACCAATATTCGGTCGAAGCCCGCCTGGTCGGCAGTCGTGGTCAACTGGTCGACTACATCCTGGGCGCTTACTATTTCAGCGAGCAGCTTGACGACGATACCCATCTATCCGCCGGCACGCAGGCCGTCTTCACGACGGCGCGGTACACCACTCACTCGCCCGCTGCTTACGGACGGCTGACCCTTCACGCGACCGATTGGCTGCGCTTCACCGGCGGCCTGCGCTATACAGAGGATCACAAGGCCTTCAACGGCACCGGCAATACGTTGATCGAACTGTGCGTGGTGCCGGCCGGGTGCCCCAACGCGCCGCTGCGTCCCTATACGACGACGTTGAGCCAACAGCCGGTGGTACCGCCGGTGGCTGGCGTTCCCACGCCGCTCGCGCCCGGCTTGCTGCTCGTCCGGCTCCACTCCGACAGCCGGGGCAAGCTCGATACCAGCAAGGTGACGTATCGCGGCGCGGTCGAGGTGGATGTCGGCCCGCACTCCCTCCTTTATGGCAGCATCGAGACCGGGTATCGCGCCGGCGGTTTCAACACGTCATTCAATTTCGATCCGGAAACCATCACCGCCTATACGATCGGATCCAAGAACCGGTTCTTCGACAATCGCGTTCAGCTTAACCTCGAACTGTTCAACTGGAAATATAAAGGCGAGCAGTTGAGCTTCCTTGGCGTCGATCCGGCGGGTTCGGTGGGCGTCAACACGGAAAATGTCGGCCGTTCGACGATCCGCGGCGCGGAGGTCGAGGCGCGCGCGCTCGTGACGCCCACGACGACGCTGAACGCGAATATCCAATATCTCGACGCGAAGTTCACGTCTTTCAGCTATCTCACGCCAGCGCAGCCCTTTACCGGGTGCGACGTAACGCCGGGCAGTCCGCTGCTGACGGTCGACTGCTCGGGCAAGCCCGCGATCAATGCCCCGAAATGGACGGTGAACGTCGGTGCCGAACAGGTCATTCCGGTCGGTGAACATCAGATCGTGGTTAGCGTGGACACGCAGTACCGGTCGAGCCGCTACATCGGCACCGAATATATCGCGGCGGATCTGATCGACCACAGCTGGGTCTCGAACGCGCAGATCTCCTTCGGCGCGAAGGATGGCCGCTATGTAATCGGCGCGTTCATCCGCAATATCGAAGGCGATCGGACGCCAACCTTCGGCACCGTGGTTCCGGCGTCCAACCTCGCCGTGGTCTTTCCGGGACAACCCAGGACCTATGGCGTACGCCTGTCGTCGCGATTTTGAGTTCTTCCATCGGAGATATGACTCGACGGGCGGGGGTGCGGGCCCATCAGCCTTACGGTGGCGCGGGCGGCAGCCCGCAACACGCCTCCCGCCGCGCGCGCCGCACGTCGCGGGCGTGCGATGCGCCGAACAGGCGGGCGTATCTCGCCGCTCGGTTGGGCGCACATTCTGATCACCGGCGAATAACTCTGGCCCAAGGGTGCCGAAGCTTAGGGTGTCATTCCACCCTGAGCCGGAACCGACCCAGTTATGCCGCAAGCTCGTGGACCGGCCGGCGGACCATTCGAGAGCAGGTAGCGATCGTTCGCGGTCTTGCGCCTGTGGCACTGCGAGAAATCGACGAGCTGGCTAATCGGCGAGCTCGAGACAGGCCCAGTCGTGCAGCCTGGCACTCTTGCTTCCTTCCCCCGCCGAGAGCCGCTGCCAGGCATCGGCATCGAGGCTGCGCGCGATCTCGTCGGCGGTGCCCGAGACGGCGGGCTTGCCGGCCCATGACCCGTGATGGCTGGCGCTGACCCCGGGTACATAGCCCTTGCCCGCCCGTCGCAGGGCCTGCTCGATGTCGCCGACGCCGTAGACGCTGCCGGCCGCTACCCACGAGAACGGAACGCTGGCGGCGACCGCGCGGCCGATCATCTGAATTCCTTATCGAGCGCGCCAATCTTACGCTCGTTCGCGCTGCGAATACGGCGTGCCTCGGTGACGCTCATACCCAAGATACGCAGTTGATACTCTGCAGCGCGCGCTGACACATCCGGCCCAGCGCCTGCAAGCCGCGCCGTCACACCGGCGCGCAAAATTGCTAGATGGGCGTCTATGACGAACTCGTCGAGTGGTTCGCTAAAGCGGCCCTGCTCGATCCCGAGCGCCACGTCGAGGCGCATGAAGTGCGCGACACCTTCCTTGATCGCCTCGAACTCAGAGAACGCCGACACGAGCAGACGGCCCCAGACCGGCTCGGCAGCGGCGATCTCGATAAACTGTTGAGTCCCGAAAGCGACCCGTGCTGCGCCGTCGTCGAGCAGCAGTCGCGTGCTGGTCATATCATCGTGCATCGCCCGGGTGACCGCTTGACAAACGACGGCAACGATCTCTGCCTTATCCTGAAAATATAGGTAGAAGGTCCCATTGGCGAGCTCGGCCTCGGCGGCGATCTCACTGACCGACGTTGCATTGATGCCACGCTCCGACATCAGGCGAAGGGCAGCTTCGGTGAGACGGGCCCTTGTACGGGCCCGTTTCGCATTGTTTGAAGATAATCTGGGTGATCGCTCTTCCATGCCGAATCACTAACTGATGTCTTCGCTGCCAGCAATTGTTGACGCTTCTCTCAAAATGAGATAGCCGTCAGTTGCAAAGCGGAGCCGCCCTGAACGTTGTGACAGTTAAGCTTTATAGTGGAGAATGCCACCAGGGCGCGGAGCGCGTGTTGGGCGACGCCGTACGCCAAGGGGAGTTGCAGTGGTCACGCATATTGTAATTTTTGAGTGGATCGCTGAGACGACGGCGGCGCAAGTCGAAAACTTTCAGCAAGCGCTGGATCGGTTGGCTATGGAAATGTCCGACATGGTCACGGTTAGCCACGGACCCGACCTTCGCTTCCGGGACGGCAACGGCGACTATGCGCTGGTCGCCACACTTCGCGATCGGGCGGCATGGGATGCCTACCAGGCGGACCCGCGACATCACGCATTTGTACACGATTTCGTCTTGCCGCTGCAGGCGAGCCGCACTGCGATCCAGATCTGATGCCGAACGATGCTGAAATGAACGATTGCTTATCCAGCACCGGCGAAGCTAACGGCAACGTCTTTGCGCTGTTCGAGGCCGCGGCGACGGCTAACCCCGACCGCGCTTTCCTGATCGTCGATGGCGCGCCGCTGCTGACCTATGGCGCAATGCTCGCCGAGACGGCTCGCGCTGCCGCGTGGCTTCATGCGATCGGTGTCGAGCAAGGGGCGCGGGCGTTGGTCCAGGTCCATAAATCACCCGCGGCAGTCATTCTGTATCTCGCCTGCCTGCGCGCCGGCGTCGTGTTCATCCCGCTGAACACCGCTTATCAGGAAAGCGAACTCGCCTATTTTCTCGCCGATGCCGAGCCGTCGCTGCTCGCGGCGAGCCCCGGCTTGGCAGCCGAGAAGGTCACGTTTAACGGAACGCGCGCGCTGCTCTCGGACAGCCTCGACATGGCACCCTGGGTGTCGGTCGAAGATAGCCTTGCTACCGTCCACGCTGCCCAGGACGACCCTGCGGCTATCCTGTACACCTCGGGCACGACCGGCCGGTCGAAGGGTGCCGTGCTGACGTATGGTAATCTCGCCTCCAATGTCGAGGTGCTGGGTCATGCCTGGCGCTGGCGCGACGACGATGTCCTGCTGCACGCGCTGCCGATCTTTCACGCGCACGGACTCTTTGTGGCGCTGCACTGCGCCATGCTAGGAGCTTCGCCGATCCTGTTCCACGACCGCTTCGACGTCGCGGCGGTGTTGCGCGACCTGCCCGCGGCGACGGTGTTCATGGGCGTGCCGACCTTCTACACGCGCCTGCTGGCGGAGCCGTCATTCGACGCGGCGCTGTGCACGCGCATTCGCGTCTTCATCAGCGGCTCGGCCCCGCTGCTCGATGCCACCTTCGACGAGTTCGAGCGGCGGACCGGACATGTGATCCTTGAGCGCTACGGGATGACCGAGGCGCTTATGGTCACCTCCAATCCGTACGACGGCCCGCGTCGTGCCGGCAGCGTCGGTCCAGCGCTGCCGGGCATCTCCGTCCGGGTTGTCGCGGAAGGCGGTAGGCCCGTGCCGCCGGGAGAGCCGGGCGTTCTGGAGATTAAGGGGCCGAACCTGTTTGCCGGCTATTGGCGCAATCCCGAAAAGACAGCGCAGGATCATAGCGACGACGGCTATTTCATCAGCGGCGACATCGTCACGCAGGATGCGGCGGGCGTCATCCGCATCGTCGGCAGGTCGAAGGACCTCATCATTTCCGGCGGGTACAATATCTACCCCAAGGAGATCGAGCTGGCGATCGACGCGCTCGACGGCGTCGCCGAGAGCGCCGTCATCGGCGTGGCGCACCCCGACTTCGGCGAAGGCGTGCTGGCGATCGTCGTGCGGGCACCCGGGAGCGACCTGCAGCCGGCGGCGATAACGCGGGCACTCGCGACGGAGCTGGCCGCGTTTAAGCGCCCCAAGAAGATCGTCATCGTCGATGAGCTTCCCCGCAACGCGATGGGCAAGGTGCAGAAGGCCGAGCTGCGCGATCGTCACAAGCATGATTTCACGGCAGCATCCGCCTGAGCCGCTTGGTTTTCTGGAGAGTTTAAGCATGCAGCTTCCGCAACCTGTCTATAAACCGGCGTTCAACGTCACGCGCGCTAGCCATCTAGTGCTGCGTGTGCGCGACCTCGCCGCAAGCCGGCTGTTCTACTGCGACCTGCTCGGGCTGGTGGTCAGCGACGAGGACGCTACGACGTTATGGCTGCGCGGGCTCGAGGAGGCTTGCCATCACAGCATCGTGCTCAAGCTCGGTGAGCCGTCGGTCGAACGCGTCGGCATGCGCGTGCTCACCGAGGAGGACCTCGACCTGCTCGAAGCACACTTCAGGGTGGCGGGCTTCCCGACCAAGTGGGTCGAGGTCGAGTATCAGGGCCGCACGCTGCACACCACCGATCCCGCCGGGACGCCGCTCGAATTCTGCGCGACAATGGAAACCCGTCCGCGGCTGTTCGCGCATGCCGAGCGCTATCACGGGGCCTGCGCGTTGCGTCTCGACCACTTCCAGATCGTCACTACGAAAGTGCGCGAGTGCCTCGATTTCTACAACGGTATGGGCTTTCGCCTATCGGAATATGTGGTCGCGAACGGTGATCTGGAAATGATCTTTCTGCAGCGGAAGGGCAACCCGCATGATATCGTCTTCGCTAACCGCGAGGGCCCGCGGCTGCATCATGTCGCGCTCCAGGTTCCGGAAACGCATCACCTGATGCACGTCTGCGACCTGTTCGTGGTCGGCGACCGGGAGGGCCAGGTCGAGTTCGGCCCGGCGCGGCACTTCAGTCCGGGACTGGCTCGCTTTCTCTACCTGCGCGACCCCGACGGGCACCGGGTCGAGCTGTTCCCGAGCCATTACCACACCGTCGATATCGAGGACGAACCGATCGAGTGGCAAGCGCCCGCGTTCAAGGTCGGCGGCTGGACCGTGCCGCCCGACACCTGGTGGAACGACACCATGGCGTTCACCGAAACTGGCCGCTGATCCGGAGCTGTTGATATGCGTATCGTAACCTTTTCCCGTAACGGCAGCGTTCAGCATGGCGCGCGTGTTGGCGACCGCGTTCACATCTATCCCACGGCGACCTCGGCGATCGATCTCGCGGCCAACCTCGGTGATCATGTACCGGGCGAGGACATTGCGCTGTCCGACGTCACGCTGCTCGCGCCGGTGCCGCGGCCGGGCAAGGTGATCTGCATCGGCCTCAACTACCGCGCCCATGCGCTCGAAGGCGGCTTCGCCATTCCCGATTATCCGGCGGTGTTCCTGCGCGGCGCGTCGTCGCTCGTCGGACCCGGCGCGGCGATGATCTTTCCCGAATGTTCGGACAAGTTCGACTTCGAGGCCGAGCTGGCCGTCGTCATCGGCAAGACCGCGACGAACGTCGGTGCCAGCGCACTGGATCATGTCGCGGGCTACAGCTGCTTCAACGACGGCTCGGTCCGCGACTATCAGCGCAAGTCGACCCAGTGGACGATGGGCAAGAACTTCGACCGCACCGGCGGCTTCGGGCCCGAGCTGGTAACGCCCGACGAGCTGCCCGCCGGGGCTGCGGGGCTGCGGATCGTGTCGCGGCTGAACGGCGAGATCATGCAGGACAGCAACACCAGCGACATGATCTTCGATGTCGCGGCGCTGATCGCGACGCTGTCCGAGGCGATGACGCTCGAGCCCGGTGACGTGATCGCGGCCGGCACCCCGTCCGGCGTCGGCTACGCGCGCACGCCTCCCGTCTTCATGCGGATAGGCGACCGCATCGAGGTCGAGATCGACCAGATCGGCACGCTGACCAACACCGTCGCGCCGCGGGCGCAAGCCGTCTGATGCCGGCACCATATCGGATACTCGGTATGTCGGGGAGCTTGCGCGCCCACGCCTACTCGACGGCGGTGCTGACCGCGCTGGCTGCGGCGTCGGCCCGCGACGCCGTGTACGACTACGCCGACATCGGCGCACTGCCGCACTTCAATCAGGACCTCTACGTCGAACCACTGCCCGTCGCGATCGCGCATTTCCGCAGCCTGATTGCTGCGGCGGACGGCCTGGTAATCTCGTCGCCCGAGTATAACCACGGCATTCCGGGTGTCCTCAAGAACGCGCTCGACTGGGCTTCGCGGCCCCACAACGCGTCGCCGTTGAAGGGCAAGCCGGTGCTCATCATCACCTCGTCGGCCGCGTTCACCGGCGGCGTCCGGGCTCAGTATCAGATCCGCGAGGCATTGGTGTCGGCGCTCGCCCGTCCGGTCGCCACGCCCGAGATCGTTGTCGGCGGCGTCGCCGCTAAGATCGTCGATGGCCAGTTCACCGACAGCACATCGATCGAGTTCGCGCTCAAGGGTCTCGCCGATATGGTCGCGGAGATCGCACGCGCCTAAGGCGCGACGGTATCGGTTCGAATTCCTTCTTCCCGTGTAAGCTCATCATGCTCGAGGTCAAAACTTCGGCACGTGTCTGCTGCGTCATCACAGCAGTCCAGAGTCAGCTGCAGTTAGGCTGAAGCATCAGTCTGCACCCGCTGTTTTGGAGTGCTCACGTCGCACTGCAACTGAGCCTTGGAAGCCCCAAGCATGTCCTCGGCTGCACCTATCAACGGCGCGAGGCCGGCGAGCGACGAGGTGCCGAACACGTAGAAGTCGGGCCGGACGAGCACGGCGTCGGCATTCAGCCGGTCGAACCAGGCGGCGTAGCTGCCATCGAGGTCGGTCGTGTCGCCGCTGGGACCGAAAGTAGCGACGACGGCCTTCAGTTGCCCAATCGCCAGCTGCGCCGGCGCATCGAGAGCGGACATGAGGTGGCCGCTACGAAGCAGTAATTGCCAGCCCTTGCCAACGACGTCGTCGAACAGACCCTCCAGGCCGCCGTGACGCACGCGGCCTTGAACCGCCAGGAACCCGGCATTCGGGTCGCTCGCGAGATACGCACCGGCGTCGCCGAGCCGCGGCTCGGGCGGTGGCTTCAGCGCCAGCGCCGGATCCTCAAGCGCCGCCTTCATCTGCGTGTCGCGCGTCGCAACTTCGCCAGGCTCGAGCATGCAGATCAGCTGACCAATCTCGACCGCCTGTCGGATGATCTCCTGCACGTGGCCGCTCCGCTCCGGCCCGTACGATTCGAGGATGTCCGCCGAGGCCGATCCGTTCAGCACGGCCGCCATGCGCCAGCTCAGCGCCATTGCATCGCGCATGCCCGAGCAGAGCCCCTGCCCCAGGAACGGCGGCATGAGATGCGCCGCATCGCCGGCCAGGAATACCCGCCCCTTACTCCATTGGTTCGCCCACGATCCCCGAAAAGTATAGACCGCGTGACGCTCGAGCGTGGCATTATCCGGGGCAATGTCTGACGGGGCGAGCAGCTCCCACGCCTTTGCCGGTGTGTTCAGCTCCTCAATCGTCTCACCCGGCAGCCGCATGAATTCCCAGCGGCGGCGGCCCGGCCCGCTACCCACCAGCGTCGTCGGCCGCGCCGGATTGCAGTGCTGCACGACATAGGGCTTCCAGACCCGCTCGTGGTGCGGAATGACGTCGACGACCAGCCAGTCATAGGCGAAGCCGAGATCGGTCTGGCTGATGCCGAGCAGGTCGCGGACCATGCTGCGAGCGCCGTCCGCACCAATGACGTAGCGTGCCTCGACGATATACCGGTCCTGCCGATCGCCGGTCGCGGCAAACTCCAGCAACACATGATCATCGTCCTGCCGGAGCGCCACCAGCTCGCGCCCACGATAGATCCGGACGCGCGGCGATGCTTCGAGCCGGCGTATGAGCACCAGTTCGAAATCAGGCTGGTAGAACATGTTCATCTGCGCCCAGCCGGACACGCCGGGCCGGTTCCAGTCGATCTTGAGCAGCCTTTCGCCTTCGCTGTCCAGAAACTCGTAGGTCTTGTCCGGGCCGATCACCGGATCGAGCAGCGGCGCCATCTCGGCCGCGAGCCCGACGTCCTGCAGCTGACGGACGATCTCGTGATCGATTCCGCAGGCCCGCGGCAGCGGGTAAAACGACGGCCAGCGCTCGTAGAGGCCGACCGACAGGCCCTGTTGCTCGAGCACTACCGCGGCGAACAGGCCGACGGGGCCGGCACCGATAATGGCGACGTCGTCCATCAGCGTACGTCCAGAAATTCACTCACGACCTTCTCCACCTGCTGCCGCTTTGATCACGGCTTCACATCGGACAACCAGAGCCTGCAGTATCCGAACACGCTTGACCACCGCGCCGCCGTTCTACTAGGTCACCATATGACCTTGTCAATGTAATGCGTGTTGGCCTGTCAGTCAGCGGCATGGCTTGTCCAGGGCAGCGGTGTAGTGCGGAGCGTCGAAGATGGAAGTGGTCAAATTCTCGGACGCGCCTTTCTACTCCGCCCCCGACCACGACGATGTCGTCGCAAGGCGGTTGCAAGGTGGTCAAGCGAGCAGCGCCGATTTCGTGCTGGTCGGACATTCGCTGCTCAAGGACGGCGCGGTCATCCCGATGGACGCCGCAGCGATCGGCAAGATATACGTCGTCACCGAAGGCGAGATCACCATCGAACAAGCCGATGGCATCCGGCACCAGCTCAGCGTCGGCGACAGCATCTTCGTGCCTGCGCGCGAGCCACGTGCCGTGCTGAACGACAGCGGCAAAGCCGCCGCGATGATCGTCATCACGCCCGCTCCGCCCAGGTAGAGCCAGCCGTGGCGGCGACTGCCAGGTGCTTGGACATGAATGATCCTAGGCCGCGCGCCGACAGCCGTCATGCAGCCCTGTTGCTTCCCGGGTTGGGTGACCCGACTGCTTTGCCGGTGGAGTTGCACGGCAGTGGTCTGGACACCCCGCCGATGGCGACATTCTGAACGATTGCCACCAGACGGGCCGCCACAACGTCGCCGAAGAAGCCTTGTCCGTTTGGGGTCCACCCCCCGCCCGCCGGCTTTCTCGACTAAACGCGCCTGGTCTCAGGCTAACGCGTCGGATGGATAGAGGCGTTGACGATAGTCTCATAATGAGTTATCTCTCAATATAAGTCTCACCGCCAAGAGACATTACCGAATAACAGGAGGGGACGGATGCTCGGCTTTCAAACGAGATTAGTTTCGACGCAGTTCTCCAAGCCTACGAAACCAGGCCGGTTGGCGGCGCAGAGTTCGTCGCTGGCGCTGGTCTTGGCACTTGCGGCACCTTGCGTGGCGCAAGTGTCGGAGAGCCCTTCGGTCGCCGGGCCGCTGGCTGCTCCCGCCGCGGCCGCTGCGACCAGCGCAGCGCCAGGCGGCGCCGATCAGCTCGGCGACATTATCGTCACGGCTCGCCGGGTCCAGGAACGCCTGCAGGACATCCCCGCCAGCGTCTCGGCCGTCACCGGCGATCAGGTGGCGCGGATGGGTTCGCTTTCCGACCTGCAGTCGATGGTTTCCGGAGTCACCTTCCAAACTTTCGGTCCGATCCCGACCGTCGGTATCCGCGGCTTCGGCAATCGCACGCAGGCAGGCAACGCCGTCAACTCGACGGTCGGCATTTTCCAGGACGGCGTGTTCGTCGCGCCGCCACTCGTCGCTTTGATCAATCGCGTCGATACCGGTCGGATCGAAATCGCCAAGGGACCGCAGAGTACGCTTTATGGCCGTTCCTCGTTCACGGGCGCGATCAACATCGTGTCGAATGATCCGGCAAAAGAGTTTTCGGGATATGTCGACGCCGGCTACGGTGCCAGTTCCGTTCGCGGGGAAAGGCTGTGGAACGTCCAGGGCGCGGTCTCGATCCCGTTGAACGACACGCTGTCGGTGCGCTTCTTCGGACTGCGCGAGAAGCGTGACGGCTACGTTTATGATTCGGTCACCGGCAACCGGGGCGGCGGCTATAATCGCACGATCGGGCGCATCAGGCTGCTCTGGGAGCCCAGCGACGTCGTCACCGCGCGGCTGACGGGGACGATCATTCGCGACAACCTGCCGC
>CAXTTR010000025.1:0-1070 GCA_964247215.1 uncultured Sphingomonadaceae bacterium | reverse complement strand
AGCGACGTCGTCACCGCGCGGCTGACGGGGACGATCATTCGCGACAACCTGCCGCTCGGCCTGACGCACACCGGCCGCCAATCGCCGCCGCTCGGTCAGGGTAACCTATTCGGCGATCCCACCCTACCGGCCGTCCGCACGGCGCTGCAGTTCGGCCCGACGGTATGGGATGCGATCTACGTCAATCCGCAGTCGTCGAAGACGCGAGGCGAGCAGATAACGCTCGACCTGCGCTTCCAGACACCGATCGGCGAACTCGCCTCGCTGAGCGATTTCCAGCACAGCCACCAAGATATCCTGAACGGCCTCGACTTCACCCGGCTGGCCTTCGCACGCGGTGACACGCTGTTCGACGAGAGGCGGGGCTCGGAAGAGCTGCGTCTGTCGAACAAAGTCGGCCGTGTCAGCTATCTCGCGGGCGTCTATTTCCTCCACGTCGACGCTCGGCAGGGCGGCGGCGAGCAGCTCGAACCCGCGCATCCCTTCGCCTCTTTCCGTCCCGGATCGGCTTTCTTCGACGGCTTGGTCGTTCGGCCGGTGCCCAACCGTCCGGGGATCCCGATCAACGCGCTGTTCCAGCCGATCTACACCAAAACCGATGCCTTTGCGGCGTTCGGACAGGTCGGTTTCGACATCACCGACAAGCTCAACCTGACCGTCGGGCTTCGCGAGAGCCGCGACGAACTGTCGGGCCCGACCGGTACGTTTTTACGGACCGCCGCCGGCGTCATCATTGCATCGCAGCCGACGATCTATCGTAACGGCGGTTTCAGCGCGACAACCGGTACCGCCAACCTCAGCTACAAGATCGCGCCCGACATCGTTGCTTACGGCAGCTATTCGCGCGGCAATTCACCGGGGGGGTTGAACGTCGGCGGTGCGGCACTCCGCAACTATGCGCCGCAGGATGTCGACGCCTTCGAACTCGGCCTAAAGTCGCAGCTGTTCGACCGTCACCTCCAGCTCAACGCTGCGCTGTTCGACAACGAATATAAGAACCTTCAAATTACGCAAAACGTCTTCATCAACAACGCGCTGACGCCGCTGGTGACCAACGCCGGCAACGGTCG
>CAXTTR010000024.1:0-15365 GCA_964247215.1 uncultured Sphingomonadaceae bacterium | reverse complement strand
GGATCACGGTGACTGAGTTCGGGAACCCGGCCAGGGGCGTGATCAGTCCGGAAAGACCCCTTGTCTCGTCGGTATACCGCAACCCGGCAGTCAGAGTCGTCGCCTTGAATAGCCGATAGCTCAGGTCCCCGTACGCTGAATAAGACCGAGTGGTTGGGTAGCCATAATTGCTTGTCGGAACCACACCCGGCGCGCAAACGGTACCGACGCACGTAACGGAGCTGTTGTTTCCGATCGTCGTATGATCATTATAATAGAAGGCGCCGAGCAACCAGCTGAGCCGCGAGGCGGAGCGCGGGGAACTGAGCTGGAACTCCTGGCTCCAGGTTCGATTGCTTTCGTGGATGTCGTTCGTCGTTGCATTCTGGCGGGCAACGGGCAGTCCCGGATGGGGTCCTGCGTCGAAAAATGCATGCTGATTGCTCGTCTGATAACCCGTCAGGCTCATCAATCGCGCAAAATCAAAGTCCTGCTCAATTTTCAGGGTTCCGATGTGAGCCCTGAATGGTGCATCCGGGTCGTGACGCGTGTCGGACCTGTAATGGCCTAAGTTGGGTGTTCCGTCCGTCGCATACGTGCCCGGGTACACCTCGTAGGCATATCCGTAGTCGCGATTATTGAAATCATAGATGTAGCTGGCGGTTACCTTGGTGTCGGCCGTCGGCCTCCATTGCAGCTTCGCCTGAACCCCGGTTTCCTTCTGCTTGTCGTCCTCGTGGCCAGTGAAGAGGTTGATGCCCCACCCCTTGCTTTGCTTCGAGTTGTAGAAAGCCACGTTCGCCGCCAGCTTGTCGGTGATCGGAACGGAACCGTAGAAGTTTTCAGTCAGCGTATCGTAATTCGCATAACTGACTGACGCATCCATGCGCGCCTTCGACGAGGGATCGCGAGTTGTGACAGCGATCAGGCCGCCCGTGACATTTCGCCCGTACAAGGTTCCTTGCGGGCCCTTGAGAACTTCGACCTGATCGATATTGTTGAAGGAGTATAGGCTCATCGCGGGATTGGCGAGGTACAAGCCATCAACATAGACGGCGACTTCACCATCATTGTACCCGGTACTTGAGTAGCCAACGCCTCGAAGATAGAAGTTGTTAGCAGCGGACGTGATAACCACCAGGCCTGGAGTCACGGCGGTCAGTTGCAGTGCACTTGTGATGTTAAGTGCCTTCAGCGTGGCAGCAGGCAAGACCTGGACGGTTGCAGGAACTTGCTGGAGATTTGTCGAGCGTCTAGTCGCCGTAACCACGATGTCCTCGACTGCGGGCCGTGCAGCCGGAGCGGCAACTATGCTAGGGTCGGGAGAGGCGGCCGCCTGCGCTTCGGCAAAGGCTGGAAAACTCATGAAGGTGATCGGTGCCATAAGGCCGAGTTTCATGGAATGTTTCATAACGATCCCCTCAAGACGCTTTTTATTCGTTACAGGGAGTGTACGACCATAACGGCACTCGGCGAGCGTCGCCTTGTCTTGTTCCGCATGGCGGAATAAACTATACTTGAGAATGGGTGTGGTTCGGTAACTATCTCAAAAGCCCCAAACTTCGCGCCTGAGTCGCCGAGCTACATGCGCGTTAGAGCGTGCTTTGTGAGCTCCAGTCGAACTAACATCAGTCCGGGAATGTCTCCGCTAATCCAGATCGCTTGCGGGCCGGCCATATATCTGCAAGCGTAGCCGGTGCGGCCCCGTGCACGCTGCCTGCACCGTATTGTCGGGATTGTTCCACCATGCGGAAGCTAAGCAGCGGGACGTTGGTTCAACTCAAGGATAGTCCTAGCATTCTCGAGAGAAAGTGTGGCGATCACATTCCGACTCCGCACGGGTCTAAGCTGATGAAGCGCAGCGAACCGATAACAACAGCAGCATCTCTGCCCGACAGAATGACTGCTTGGAGGATGACAGGAGAAGTCGTGATGGCTGTTCGACGCAAGTCGTTGCGCCACGTGTCGCTTTGCTGTTGCCCCCTAACCTCCCCTAGCGGTGCTACAGGCTGGAACTGGTCCCCTAAGATTTTGCGCAGACACCGACCTTTACGACGTGGCAAGAGACGAGGATGCGCGTCTATGTTGTCAGCAAACATCACGCCTGGCTATCGATAAGCGTGGGCGTCCACGCAATCTTGGAACGGGCGCAGCCATGTCTCTGGCTTTCAGCTCGAGTTTAAAGTGCGGCACGACCGCGAAGGAACCAAAGGAATGATGCGTTGACCTGTGCTGCAAGCGCCGTAATCATTGGGGGCGGCGTGGCTGGCCTATCTGCAGCCATTGCGTTGTCGAAGGCGGGTGTCCGGTGCGAAATCGTCGAAATCGCAGACGCAGCGCTGGGCGCTTCCCTAGGTATTTCCGGACGTGCGGCGGACGCCTTGAAGGAGCTGGGCGTTTACGACGAATGTTATCGCTCCGGGAAGGTGTTCCCGAAGGATAGCTCGGCCGCGGCCATGATGGATTCGGCAGGTAACCTTCTCAGCGCCAGCCCGAAACGTCCCGACTGGCCCGGCGCTAGCCCGACGATCGGCATCTTCCGCCCCGTCCTCGCAAAAATCCTGACCGATGCTGCGGTGGCGCTTGGCGTCGCCGTTACAAAGGGGGTCTCGGCCGACAGCGTTGACGATCTCGCCGATCATAGCTTGGTTAAACTGAGCGATGGCACCGAGCGGCGGTGCGACATGGTGGTGGGGGCCGACGGAATTTGGTCTCGGACCCGCGAACGCCTGTTTCCTGAAGTTCCGAAGCCGACCTATGCCGGACAGATCAGCATCCGGTGGATGGCACCGGGTCCTGCAATGAAAGAAGAGCACTGGTACATGAGCCCGATCGGGCGGCTAGGCGGATACGCGCTGCCACACGGCCAGGTGTACCTGCCCACCGTCATTAATCGCGCTGAATGGACGCGCATGCCGCATGACGAGGTGCACGCACTCTTCACCGAGCTGCTCGACTCATTCACGGCGCCTTATGTCGTGGAGCTGCGGCGGAGG
Organism: uncultured Sphingomonadaceae bacterium; assembly: GCA_964247215.1. Taxonomy (GTDB): domain Bacteria; phylum Pseudomonadota; class Alphaproteobacteria; order Sphingomonadales; family Sphingomonadaceae; genus Polymorphobacter_B. Next base: position 12,390 of record CAXTTR010000024.1, on the reverse strand, counting down.
CTGACGCCCGACGCCAAACTAATCTGCCGTCCGTTCGAATGGATCCTCGTGCCCGGCCCTTGGTATCGGGGCAGGACCATCCTCATCGGTGACGCGGCGCACGCAACCACGGCGCACATGGGCATGGGTGGCGGAATGGCGCTGGAGGACGCAGCAGTTCTGGGCCAGTCTGTGCGCGACGAAGCGACGCTGGAAGATGCCTACAAGGCTTTCATGCGACGCCGGTTCGATCGTGTGCGCAGCGTTGTCGAGACTAGCATCGCTCTGTCCCGCATGGAGCAGCAACACCTGCCACCCACGGAGAATGCGGCGCTCCTGAGCGCGACCTTCGCGTCTCTTGCACAGCCATATTAGATCATGGACGCCCTCCGATCTGAAAGGCTGCCGATGGTCGAAAATCAAGCTGAGACGATCGTTGCTCAAGGAGGGGTGAGCAAGATTCGTGAGCGTCTCGATCTTGCACCGTTGTCTCGGGCGCAGATGTTTGCCGTTGGTCTGATCGTCGCGATGTCGGTCGTCGATGGCTACGATCTGCTCGCCATGTCGCTCGTGGCTCCAGTGGTCAGCCATGATTGGGGGATAGGCAAGGCGGCGCTTGGAGTGGTCCTCGCTGCGAGCCTTATGGGAATGGCCGCAGGCTCCCTGCTCATCTCGCCCTTAGCAGACGTTCTTGGGCGCAAGCCGGTCTTGCTTTCTGGACTGGTGCTAACGTCAATTGGCACCATCCTCTCTGCATTCACGCACAATGTGGCGCAACTCGGTGCAAGCCGCGGACTCACCGGGCTAGGCATTGGCATTATGGTTCCGCTGCTGGCGACAATGGCTGCCGAGTTCTCCAATGCGAAGCGGCGCGGCCTCCTCATCACATTGTCTACGTTGGGTCAGCCTCTGGGCGGAATAATTGGGGGACTCACGGCCGCGGCGATACTTCGCCACCACAGCTGGACACTGGTCTTCTTGTACGGCGGCATCGGCACCGCCCTTTTAGTGCCAATCATCGCTTTGACTCTGCCCGAATCTCCCTCTTATCTTATCAGTCGACGGCCCACGCGCGCGCTCGAGAGGCTGAATGCCGTTCTGACCTGGTTCGCACAAAGCCCGGTCCTTGAACTGCCACCCCGACCGAGCGATGAACCGAGCTCTTACAGAGCGCTGTTCAAAGGTGACCTCCGGGCTGTGACCTTGCGCCTGACGTTCATCAATGTTCTCGTCGTTATGGCCGCTTATTATTTGATCAGCTGGCTACCCCAGCTGATCGCGGACGCTGGCTTTGCGCCGTCGACCGCTGGGCTCGTGTCCGTGGTCGTCAGTGTTGTCGGCATCCCAGGCGGCATCTTCCTGGGTGTATTGACCGCTGGATCGGGGCCGCAGCGGCTTGCCGGCGGCGCCATGATCGGCCTGGGGCTGGCATTGGCTGCTCTGGGCTATGTGCCTCCCAAGCTCCCGCTGATCTTGGTCTGCTCCGCGGCGTGCGGGTTCTTCCTTTCGGGATGCACCGGAGTCTTCTACGCAGCAGTTGCGGACAGCTATACGGCGCTGACCCGCGCGTCGGGCATCGGGTTCGTTATGGGCATCGGGCGGGTCTTCAGTGCGTTCGGGCCGCTGACCGCAGGCGCCCTGTTCCAGGCGGGTGCCAGTCGCGGTGAAGTATCGCTAATGTTCGGTGCCTGTGTTATTCTCGCAGGGATCTTGTTTGCGTCGTCATCGCGCAGTTCGCGTCCATTGGAACAGGTTTCGGCGGCATGAAGATCGCAGCAGTCACTGACGACCTCTTCATCCTGCGGGGGATGGTGAACGTTTATCTGATCAATACCAAAGATGGTTGGGCTCTGATCGACACAGGCTTCCGCAACAGTGCGGATAAAATTCTTAAAGCGATCGCTTCGGTTGGCAAAAAGCCGTCGGACATCCGTCACATCATTATCACCCATGGCCACCCCGATCATATGGGGAGCGCAGCCGCCCTGAAGAAAGCGACTGGTGCCGACGTGTACGCGCACGAAGGCGACGCTTCGATTATCGAGGCCGGTACGGGTTACCGCGCAGCAACACCTATTCCCGGATGGAAGACTAAGCTGCTGTTCGAGTTGTTGCTCAAGCCTTCTCTCAAGCGTCCAATTGATCCGACGAAGATTGACCATTATCTCGTTGATGGAGTCGGGCCCCCGTTCGCGCCGGACCTCATTCCGATTGAGACGCCCGGTCATTCGGCGGGGCAGGTTTCCTTGCTCTGGCGGCGGCACGGGGGCGTACTTTTCACGGCCGATGCGTGCATCAACATGCGCGGCCTGGACCTTGCAGCAGCGCAGGAAGATATCGAAGAGACACTCCGCAGTCTCCACAAGCTCTGCCGGCTTGACTTCGAGATTGCGTGTTTCGGTCACGGTCCGCCGATCATGTCTTCGGCCGATCAAGCTTTCCGGGCCAAGTGGGGGCGCGATGTGTTCGCCTGAGCCGTTAACGGATCGATACAAAAGGAGGCTCCCGAGATGGACCTGAAACTCGTCTGCGCATCACACTCTCCGCTGATCTATTTTCCGGCGCGCGAAACGCCGGACGTCGAAGCGATGCGAGCGGCAATGGCCGATACGCAGGCGAGGATACGCGACTTCGACCCGCAACTTATCGTTATGTTCGGCTGCGATCATTACGGCGGTCACCAGATGGCGTCGATGCCTGCATTCTGCGTCGGCGTCGAAGCGACAGCTTTGGCAGATGTGGGCGGGACCCCGGGCGCCCTCAATGTCCCCCGCAAGCTGGCGGTCGACTGTGTCAACGCATTGCGCGAGGATGACGTCGATGTGGCGGTTTCGTATGCGATGGAGGTCGACCACGGCTTCTCGCAGGCGTTGCAGGAACTAACCGGAGCGATCGACGCCTATCCGGTGCTCCCATTGTTTATATCGTGCCTCCAACCCCCTTTCGTTCCCTTCAAGCGAGCGCGCGCATTCGGTGCGGCAATGGCGCGCTTCATCGCAGGTCTGGAAGTGGAGCGGGTGCTGATCCTTGGGACAGGCGGCCTCTCGCACGATCCGGAAATGCTGTTCCCCGCCATCGACGATGTCAGTGAAGAATGGCGCCCGTATCATCTACTTGGCAACCGCCAGACCGACGTGCCTCAAGCCAAATGGCTCGCCTACGAAGTGGAAGCGCATCATGCCGCGGCCGGGATGCTGGCACGCGGCGAAATCCCGGTCGAGGCGCTGAAGATTAGCGCCAGCTGGGATCGCGCGTTCCTCGATCTGCTCGCTAGCGGCGATCTCCGGATTGTGGACCAGTGGACACCCGAGGAGGTAATCGCTGGCGGCGGGTTTGGCGCCATGGAAGTTCTCTCGTGGGTGGCAGCAACGCAATCAATGGCGGACGCTACTGGCGTTCGGCCCTCAGCAAGCTTCCAGCGCGCCATTCCGGAGGTCGGCGTCGGGTTTGGGATCGCCGAAACTCCCCCGGCTCCCTTGCGGCAGGAGGGAAGCCAGTCGAGGCGCGCGGCGTGACAAGTTCCGATTCCACCAGCGGGCCCAGCGGAATGCGCGACCTCGTCGATGTCCACCTTCATTTTGTTCCGGAGATTTATAGAAACGCCGCGGTGTCGGCCGGATGGGGAAAACCCGACGGCATGCCCGGCATTCCCCCATGGACCGAGACGCTCTCGTTAGAGATGATGGATCAGGTCGGAATCGCTAAAGGCATGCTATCGATCAGCTCACCAGGCGTGTTCTTCGGCGACACGGAGGCCGCATGCGCTCTCTCGCGAGAAGTGAACCTTGCGGGAGCACGCCTCGTGTCGGACCGGCCCAACCGCTACGGTCTCTTCGCCTCGCTGCCGCTGCCCGATGTCGATGGTGCACTTCGGGAAATCGAGTTCGCGCTTGATACGCTGAATGCAGACGGCATCTACCTTCAGAGCAACGCAGGCGGCATCTATCCCGGCGATAGTGTCTTCGAACCGGTTTTCGCTGAACTTGATCGCCGATCGGCCGTCGTCTTCCTGCATCCGACATCGCCCCACTGCCCATGCTGCGGCAAGACCGAACGACCCGTGCCCAGGCCAATGCTGGAGTTCATGTTCGAGACGACCCGCGCTGTTACGAACTTGATGCTGAGCGGGACATTGGAACGCTACCCTAATCTCAAGCTTATCGTTCCGCATGCCGGGGCAACCCTCCCGGTCTTAGCGGAGCGGATCGTCCGGCTATCGGACTTGATTCCCGGAACTAGCGAAATTGAGGCCGACACGATCATCCCGACCTTAGGCCGGCTCTATTACGATCTTGCCGGCGTTCCCCTGCCAGGGCTGCTGCCCGCGCTGGAAAAGTTCGCCGACCCGGCTCATCTACTTTACGGTAGCGACTGGCCGCACACGCCCCTTCAAATGGTAGAACGCAGTCGCGAGTCGCTGGAACAATATTACCAGCATGCACCGGCAGCAGCCACCGAAGTCGCGCGAGACAACGCCCGCGCCCTTTTCAATTGGGCCTGAACAGGAGTTTGCTGCGGGTGCTTCACCGGCGATAGAACTATCGTAGTGCCGGCGTCCGCGCGGATGCGATCACGTAGTGCGCACCCTGTTTTCAATTGCGCCGATGCCGTCGATCTCGCACCGCACGACATCGCCAGCCTGGAGCAGCCGCGGCGGCTGCATACCAACACCAACGCCCGCCGGTGTGCCCGTTGCAAGCAAATCCCCTGGCTGAAGCGTGAACGCTGTCGACAGGTATGAGATCTGCTGCCAGACGTTGTATATCATGTCTCCGGTGCTGCTCTCCTGTCGCAGTTCACCATTCACCAAACAGCGTAACGTCAACGCATGAGGGTCGGGCAGTTCGTCAGCCGTAACGATCCAGGGACCGATCGGGCCGTGGGTGTCGAATGACTTGCCTACCGTGAAAGTAGGCGAATGCTGTTGCCAATCTCGGGCCGAAACGTCGTTCGCGACGACATAGCCGAACACGTGCCGTGGAGCGTCCGCCTCGGTCACGCCCTTGGCAGAGGCACCGATCACAACGCCGAGCTCCGCCTCATAATCGAGGGCTTGCGAGACGCCGGGATCGATGTCGTCGTAAGGGCCCGCAAGACAGCTGGTCTGCTTGTTGAACCAGAACTGGTTGGCTGGGGGCGTAATGCCCAGGCGTTTCGCCTCCTCCACATGCTTGCGGTAATTCATGCCGATCGCGAGATATTTGGCGGGTTGCTCCAGTGGTGCGAGCAGGCGGACGTCCGATAGGGCGCGCCTCGCGCCCTCCCTTTTCACCGCCTCTCGAACCTGGTCGAGGGCATCGGTGCCCCCGGCAATGATCGAGAGCATAGTCGGGTGCAACGGGCGAAGAGAGCCCAGCGGAACAATCTCGCCGTCCTCCAGGGCACCCAGATGCGCTTCCCCGTTCTCAGAATATCTCAGCAGCTTCATCGAGCAGTCCTTTTTATCACAGCGCCGTTAGACGCGGAAACAAGCTTAAAGCGTTATTGCGGCAAATAGCTTCCAGAAGATCGGGCTCGCCCTCAAGACCTGCTTCAAGCCTGCCCAGAAGGCTGGCAACCGCCGGCTCCGGAGTGAACGGCCAGTCGCTCCCGTACAGCAACCGCGACGGATCGGCGAAGGTTCGCAGCGCCGGCAACTGCCGAGGTAATGGAGCGCCCGCCATGTCGAAATAGAGCTTGCTCAAGCTTGTCATCACAGCAGCAGGCGTGAGTTGCAGCGCCGGCAGGATCGAAACGGCCAAGCTGATGCGGTCAGCCAGTACCGGCAACGTTGCGCCGCCGTGCGGAACGATGAGCTTGATGTTCGGATATCGCTCAAGCGTACCGCTCAGCACTAGGTCGGTTACGGCCCGCGTGGTCTCGAACATGAACTCCAGAATGGATTGAGGGAGCAGCGGCCGACCAATGCTGCAGCATGGGCACTTCGGCGAGGTTGGATGCATGAAGATAACGGCGGAGCGCCGGTCCAGCTCTGCAAACACCGGTTCGAGGCTTGGGTCGCCGGGGTAGAGGCCGCCGTTATTGCTCTGGATTACAATGCCATCTGCATCCAGTTCATCGAACGCAATAGTGATCTCGCGCAGCGCTCCCTCGACGTGCGGCAGCGGGAGGGATGCAAAGTGTCCAAAACGTGTCGGATGTGCTGCCTTCAGCCGCGCACCCTCCCGGTTCACGATGCGAGCAAGTTCCCCAGCCGCTTTGTCATTACCGAAATGCACGCCCGGCGAGCTGATCGAGAGCAGAGCCGTCGAGATGCCCAGACGATCCATCATCTCGAGCATTCCCGCCTCGCTCCATGCGGGAAAGCCAGGGAATCCATCGGACTGCCCATGTCCAGCAGCGATTGCAGCTGCCCGGTATTGCTCCGGCACGAAATGGGCATGGACATCGATCAGTCGGCCGCGAGTTCCTACAGACCCTGCCGGCATTTCCTCGACACGAGCGTCTGTACCCCTAAGTGCGGCCGTGTCAGCGGCTGCGGTCGTCATGCACATTCTCCGGGTTAGTGCGGCATGACACCGGTTTGCGCCCTTTCAAGCGTAATCGCAGGCGGTTTGAATTTGCCGCAACCGAGACAAGCAAACCGCGAAACACCGGGTCGATTATAGTTCCGCTGCACTAACCGTCAGCCAAGGCCGGCTTAGAAGATGTTATACTTTGGGTCAAATAGATATGATCCGACCCATGCTCAATCAGCGCGTCGGATGATCCGATCGGCTGCCTCGGACGCGAGGATCAGCCGCGGAGCATTGGTATGGAGGTTCCCGGTGTGCGCAATTTCCGGACCGACGATGCCCGTTTGACGCCTTTCCGGAGAGACATCGAAAACTGGCTGCTCGAAGCGCGATCGCGCGCCGTTCTCGTGCGGGCGGATCGGTACATCTTCGGCACCGGTGAGCCACCGCTTCTACTAAATTCATACGCCGAGCAGGCGGGCTCGAAGCGATCGCCGATGTTCCAAATTGCTTCGTGAAGAAGTTCCGCTTTGCGGAACATCGAGAGCAGCCACAATCGAGCGCCCTCGTCCTCTTTGAAATTACAGCACGATTTCGGTTGACCAAGAGGGCGAAAGCTATAATGCCTTTCACCTCGGCTTCCGGCACGCGGAACGATGCAAGGCTGGTATTTATACTGCTGCAGGTGTCGCATAGCGTGTTCCAAAGGTCATGCTGCCGAAGATTGCCGCCTAAGGTGGCAGTGAAGGCTGACGACAATCGGGCCAACCGATGTGCTGACCGAGCGAAGCACGGTGCCCCTTGCTGACGAGGGGGCGGCCGAAAGGCGACATGGGGAGACGACAGGATGGTATCGCGTAAGACTTTGCTGAGCATTTCGGTGTCGTTGCTCATCGTGCCGGCTCCGGTACTGGCGCAGGCGCAGCCCGGTCAGAGCGAAGTGCCCCAATCGAATCAGACCACGACCGCCGCACCAGGGTCCGCTGGGACGACGCCGTCTACCACGTCCCCGCAAGGTCCAAATCAAGTCGGCCAGTCAGAGGCCTCGCGAGCGCCTGCGCAGCAGGACGGACTGCAGGATATCGTCATCACCGCCCAACAACGCGGCGAGAACCTGCAGAAAGCAGCAATCGCCGTGGCCGTAGTGTCCGGTGCTGACCTATTGAACTCCGGCACGCGCGGCGTGGAGACGCTAAGCCGCCTTGTGCCGTCGCTCGAGGTCGCCGGGAGTGGTCAGGGCAATCTGATCTTTATTCGCGGCGTCGGCAATTTTTCCTTCACCGCGAACAGTGATCCCGCTGCCGCCTACAATTTCGATGGCGTCTATGTCGGACGGTCGAGTTCCACGTTCGGCACCTTCTACGACCTCGAACGGGTCGAGGTGCTGAAGGGCCCCCAGGGCACCTTGTATGGCCGTAACGCGACCGCGGGTGCGATCAACATCCTGCCTGTACAGCCGCGACTGGGCGAGACGTCTGGCTATGCCTCACTTGGCTATGGCAACTACAACGCGATCGATGGTGAGGCAGGGGTCAATGTTGGGCTGGGCGAGAACGCCGGGTTCCGGCTGTCAGGCACCTACACCCGCCACGACCCCTACCTGCGTTCGGGTACCCAGACCGACGACTCGTTCGGTGTGCGCGGGCAAATCAAGGCTAAACTCACGCCGGATCTCACCGTGCGGATCGAAGCCGATTACGCACAGCAGCGCGGCGTCGGATCGGGGGCAACCTACGTGGCCTCGCTGGGCGTCGATCCTACGACCGGCGCGCTTGTGAGCACCCCGTCGGGCTTGCCGCTGGACGAAGGGCTCTACACTGCGGCGGCGCAGGCCTACCGGACCAGCCACGGTATAGCGGGATCGCTCAACCGGTTCCTGGACCCCCTGACCCTCCTGCCCTTTGTCCACAACGATGTTTACGGGGCTGCCTTGCACGTCGACTGGCAGACGCCGATCGGCACGGTCAGCATCATTCCAGCGTGGCGGCAGGGACTGAAGCAGAACCTCAGCTTCGATGCTGGGCAGTATGTCGGTGACACGCTGAAGTCCGACCAATACTCGGTCGAGGCAAGACTGGTAAGCAACAGCGGCCGGCTCTTCGACTATATCCTGGGTGCCTATTATTACTCCGAAATAGTTGACGACGATACGCACCTCTCTGGCGGCGTGCAGGCGGCGTTCACCAAGGCGCGATACAAGACTCACTCGCCCGCTGCCTATGGCCGCCTCACGCTGCATGCGACCGACTGGCTTCGCTTCACGGGAGGGCTTCGGTATACTGAGGATCACAAGACCTTCGGCGGCACGTCGGACACGCTGATCGAGGTTTGCGTGCTCCCCACCCGGTGCCCCACGGCGCCGCTGCTGCCATATACGACCACGCTTAGCCAGCAGCCGTTGGTGCCTGCGGCGGGCGGGCCGCCGGGCGTGCTCGGGCCGGGCCTCCTGCTGATCCACCTAGGCGGGGTCAATGCCGGCAAGCTGGATACAAGCAAGGTCACCTATCGCGGCGCGGTTGAGATCGATGTCGCCCCGCGATCCCTTCTTTATGCAAGCGTCGAGACGGGCTACCGGGCGGGGGGGTTCAATAACTCGTTCAACTTCGACCCGGAAAACATCACAGCCTACACAGTCGGATTGAAGAACCGCCTCCTGGACAATCGGCTGCAGCTGAATCTCGAGGCTTTCCACTGGAAGTACAGAGGCGAACAGCTTAGCTTCCTTGGCGTCGATCCGAAAGGACAAATTGGCATCCTGACCGAGAACGTCGGCCGATCGACGATCCAGGGCGGTGAGGTCGAGGCGCGTGCGCTGGTGACGCCAACGACGACACTGAGCGCGAACATCCAGTATCTCGACGCAAAATTCGATTCGTTCAGCTATGTGACGCCTGCCCCGCCGGTCACCGGCTGCCGTGTCGCCGGCACTACGGCGTTCACGGTCGATTGCTCAGGCGAGCCTGCGCTCAACGCACCAAAGTGGACGATGAATTTCGGAGCGGAGCAGATCGTGCCGGTTGGCGACAGATACCAGGTCGTGCTCAGCGCAGATACGCAGTACCGCACCCACCGCTATGTGGGAAGCGAGTATATCCCGTCGGTATATGTCGGCGGTGCATGGGCTAGCAACGCGCAGGTATCCGTCGGCGCGAAGGACGGCGCGTTTGTGTTGAGCGCGTATGTGCGAAACATTGAGGGCCATCGCACGCCAATTTTCGGCGCGGTGGTGCCGGCGTCGAACTTGGCGGTGAGCCTGCCCGGTCTGCCGCGGACCTACGGCTTACGCATTTCTGGACGGTTCTAACGAGGAGGAACGGACGATCAGACCCGCCCGTCAGCCCGGTCCAGGAGCTCCAACCGGTTCTGCCGGATTGGCGATCTCGCCAGTGCCACGGCTTGACCGGTAATAGGCGGAAGGAGCTAAGAGAACTCCTTCCGCTCGGTCATGGCGCCCGACCAACGCAAAAGCAGACTTTGCCGCACCGGTCGTCCAGGCAACTGGCCGCGCCAGCGACCTCGCCTCGCTGATTGACTGGCCCCTTAAAGGACATTGCAATGGATACTCCGCAACTCACGCTGTATCATTTTCCCGGCGCGTGTTCGCAGGTAAGTCTTTTCGCGCTCGAAGAGGCAGAGCTTAAGTACACCCTCGAACTGGTAAATCTTCAGACGGCGGAGCAAGCAAGCCCAGCCTTCCTCGCAGTATCGCCGCTGGGCAAGGTGCCAAGCTTGCTGGTCGACGGCACGCCACTGTTCGAGAATGCCGCAATCCTTACCTATATCGCTGCTCAGCGTCCTGAGGCAGGCCTGTTCCCCCCTGATCCCTCGCCGCGTATGCGCGCGGAAATTGTCGGCGGACTTGCCTTCTGCAGCGGCACGCTGCACCCGCAGGTACGCGGCATTGCCAATCCCGCCCGCCTTACAACCGGCGATGTTGCGGGCGTGCGCGAAATGGCGACGAAGCTCGCAGGGAAGTCCTTCGGCTATGCCGACGATCGCCTCGCCGGGCGCGGCTGGTGGCTCGGCGAATGGTCGGTAATCGACGTATATCTCAACTGGGCGTTCGCCACCGCGTGCCGCGGCGGCTTTGACGGCACGGCATTTCCGGAGCTCAGCCGCTTGGCCGAGCGGCTACGTGCGCGTCCGGCGTTCGCCCGGATGATTGAAGGCGAAGCGGCGGGCCGGCGCGCGCTCGGGATCTGAGCCGCTGGCTGTACCGCCCGGTCCCAGAGGAAGTCGCCCGAGAAGGCGATGTGCCCCCATCCTACGGCGAGAGGTGCGCGAGTAGTTCGACGCCCGCCTTGAGCGACGCGACGAGCCGGACGGCCTCGTCCCCTTGCCTGAAAGCAAGCCGTCAAGTGTCGGGCAAGACCTTGCCAGTGTTGGGGCCAATTAGCCTGAGCGTTAGCAATCTTGCCGTAAGTTAATGATGGCTCCATAATACGCCGGAGGATCGGCGCGTGACGTCTGGCCGGTCTCGTCCACCGCGACGCTCTCCGACGGGAGGGCGTCGACGAGGAGGCAATCTCATGCCCGAAGCAGCATCGCCCGCCACGCCCGGCCAGGGCTTCTTTCCCGGCTTTGAGCGCCGGGTGACGCCCACCGCTTCCGGGGTCGAGATCGACACGCTGGTGGGCGGGAGCGGGCCGCCGCTGCTTCTGCTTCACGGGCACCCCCAGACGCACGTCGCATGGTGGAAGGTAGCGCCAAGGCTCGCCGAGCGGTTCACCGTGGTCGTGACGGACCTGCGCGGCTACGGCGACAGTAGCAAGCCCGACACCGGCTATTCCAAACGCGAGATGGGGGCCGATCAGGTCGAGGTCATGCATCGCCTCGGCTTCGACCGGTTCCAGGCGATGGGGCATGATCGCGGCGCGCGCGTGCTCCACCGCATGATGCTCGACGCACCGCAGGCGATCGAGCGCGGGGTGATGCTCGACATCGCGCCCACCGACCTGATGTACGCGGCCACCGACGAAAAGTTCGCGACCAAATACTTCTGGTGGTTCTTTCATACCCAGAAAGCGCCGCTGCCCGAGCAGATGATCGGGGCGTCGACCGAACTTTACCTGCGCGCGCATCTCGACGTGCAGAGCAAGACCCCGGGCGCGGTCACGCCGGAGGCGTTCGCCGAGTATCTGCGCTGTTATCGTGAGCCGGGGTGCATCCACGCGGTATGCGAGGACTATCGCGCGTCGGTGGGCGTCGACCGCGAGCACACGCAGGCGGATGCGAAGGCGGGGCGCAAGGTCACGCAGCCGCTGCTCGTGATCTGGGGCGACAAGGGGACGGTGGGCGAGATGTTCGATGTCGTCGCGCTGTGGAAACAGGAAGCGGACGACGTGCGCGGGCAGGGCCTGCCCTGCGGCCACCTCATCCCCGAGGAGCAGCCGAACGCGCTGCTGGAGGCGGTCGAGGGCTTTCTGCAACCGTGAGCGGGGCGGGCGCGGGCGACGATCTCGGCGACGCCGCGCGCGAGCGGCTGGTGCTGGCGGCGGCGCGGACGCTGCTTCAGAACGGCGAGGACACCAGCGGCGTGCTGAGCGCCGCGCGCGCGCTGGGCGAGGCGCTCGGTTACCCGGCGGACGCGGTGCCGCGCTGGGGCGAGATCGGCCTCCGGGTCGATGGCCGACTGGCGGGAATCGCCCCCACGACGCCGTGGGGCGTCAACATGCGCCGTGTGGTCAGGACGCTGACCGCGGTCGACGCGGCGCGCGCGGGTCGGCTCAAGGGTCCGGCGCTGGCCCACGCGGTCGCGGAGGCGGCGGAGGCGGCGGCGGCGAACCCCTGGCTGTTCGCGTTGATGTGCGGGCTCGGTGCGCCGGCGCTGTCGGTCATCAACGGAGCCGTGCATCCGCTGGTGCTGGCGACCGTGGGCACCGCCGCGTTCGTCGGCGGGTTGTTGCGGCGGGTAATGGGCGGGCGGCTCGGCATCGACGACGGGCTGGCGCAGTTG